>DAOULD010000170.1:0-20328 GCA_034420635.1 Anaerolineae bacterium
ACAGCTGCTGCAATAGCAAAATAAAAGACACGAAAAACACAAAGTTTTTTCTTGAAATCTCTGTGCGCTCTGTGCCTCTGTGGTGAATCCGTACGTAGAACCCGTCAAAGGGCAATGCGCTTTTGTAGTTCCTAGAGCATTCTGCCAAAATATTGAAATACACCCTCGGCCTTGGGTCAGAAGAACGAAAGGGTGTAGCGGAACAGAGATTTTTAGACCTAGAATTATGCATGGGGATGTGTTTCCTCTGTTTCCTCCTTGCCCTCTATGGTTAAATACCAGTCTTACCAGCAACATAAACAGAAAGCCACGAACATGACCACGGACAGTTTGCTGCAATGGCGGGAGGAATTTCCGATTCTGGACCGCTGCAATTATCTCATCAGCAATTCCCTGGGCGCCATGCCGCGCGGCGTCTATGACAGCCTCCAGTTTTACGCCGATACCTGGGCGGAGCAGGGCGTGTCAGCTTGGGGCAGCGGCTGGTTCGAGCTGCCGGGGACGGTGGGGGACAAAATCGCCCCTTTGATGGGCGCCGCGCCGGGTACCGTACTGGTGCATCAGAACGCCAGCATCGCCAACAGCATTCTCTTTGGGGGGATGGATTTCAGCGACCCGAAGCGCGATAAAGTGGTCATCACGGAACTGGATTTCCCCAGCGATATCTATGTGCTGCGGCGTTGGTTGCCCGAGCGCATGCGGGTCCACATGGTCAAATCGCTCGACGGCATCACAATTGACACGGAGGAATTGCTGGACGCCATTGACGAGCGCACCCGGCTGGTCAGCGTCTCCCACGTGCTTTTCCGCAGCGCCTACATCATGCCGGCGCGGGAGATCGTCGCCAAGGCGCACAGCGTGGGCGCGCAAGTGGTCTTCAACGGCTATCACAGCGTCGGCGTGATTCCGGTCGAGGTCCGCGAATGGGAGGTCGACTTCTATATCGGCGGCGTGCTCAAGTGGCTCTGTGGCGGACCCGGCGGCGTCTTCATGTACGCCCGCCCCGATCTGCTGCCGAGCTTGCATCCCAAGCTGACCGGCTGGTTCGCGCATCGCAGCCCCTTCTCCTTTGACGTCGAGAAGCTGGAATTGCGCGAGGACGCCTACCGCCTGATGAACGGCACGCCGGGCATCGCCTCGCTGCACGCGGTGCAACCCGGCGTCGATATCATCGCGCAAATCGGCGTGCCCGCCATCCGCGCAAAATCGATGCGGCAAACAGTGCTGATCATCGAACTGGCGGATGAGCTGGGTTACGAGGTTGTCTCGCCGCGCGCCGCCGCGCGCCGGGCAGGCACAGTCACGGTCAATCCGCCCCATGCCTATGAGGTCTCCTGCGAGTTGCTGGCGCGGGATATCAAGATCGATTTTCGACCCAAAGCCGGCATCCGCATCGCGCCGCATTTTTACAATTCGGACGCGGAGATACGGGCGGCGTTGGCGGCCATCCGCGAGATCCTCGCCGATGGCAGTTGGCGGCGGCATCAGTTGACTTGACGCCGGAGATTAACCGCCCCTGACATCCAGGCGATTGACGAGGAGAAGTAAATCCAAGTAAGTAATTGTAATCTAACCACCGAGTACACCGAGTTTTTATGAGGTTACAGAGAAGCATTCGAAACCTTACATATCACGTCAATCCAGCAGCTTGTGGGGCGAGCCTTGGCTCGCCCGCCAGCAAAACAACCTACCAAAGTGTCGCGCGACTTACTTTGTCTTACTGAGGAGAACAACAATGACGCAGATCGGTATCATGTTTGAAGGACAAGACGGGCTGAATTGGCCGCGTTGGAAACGGCTTCTGCAAACGGTGGAAGACTGCGGCTACCAGTGCGTCTTCCGGTCCGATCACTTCACCAATGCCTCTGGTCCCGAAAAGGACTCGCTGGAAATGTGGATCTCGCTGGCTTATGCCGCCAGCCACACCAAGACCATCGAGTTTGGTCCGCTGGTGGCGCCGGTGACCTTCCGCCACCCGACAATGAATGTACGTTATGCGGCGGCTATAGACGACTTGAGCGGCGGACGCCTAGTGCTGGGCATGGGCGCCGGCTGGAATGATTATGAGCACCGGAAGTTTGGCATTCCCTTCCACGATTTCACGACGCGCTACAAGATGCTGAAAGAGGCGCTGCAGCTCACGCGCTCGCTGCAGCGAACGGACGGATCGGTCAACTACGATGGCGAATTTTATCAGTTGCACGACGCCATATTGCTGCCACGTCCCGCTCGTCAGAATGGACCGCCCATTCTGATCGGCGGCAACGGACCCAAAAAGACACTCCCGCTGGCTGCGGAATTCGCCGATGAATGGAACGCGGTGTATATCAATCTGGCGACATATAAGGAACGCCGGTCCTTGATGTCCGAGTATCTGGACGAGCGGGGGCGCAGCGAAGCGGACATGAAATTCTCGTTGATGACGCGGGTGATCTACCGCCCGACGCAGAGCCAGTTGGATGCCGCCCTGCATGATAATGGCATTGATGCCGAAGCCGTTAAAGCGCAAGGCTGGGTCGTCGGTACGGCGCAAGATCTGGTCGATCAACTAGGCGCCTTGGTCGATGCCGGCGTGCAGCGCTTCATGCTGCAATGGATGGAGATGGATGACCTGGAGAATCTGGAGTTGCTGGCGCGGGACGTCCTTCCGCAGTTTGGGGCTTGATCGCCCTCGCTGCACGCTATAGCCAGCGATACGCCGCCGCCCCTAATTCGGAATCTGATTGATCGGCTCGCCGCGTTGATGAGCCAGCGCCGTCTCCACCATCTTGTCAAAGCTGTATTGCGGATTGTAGCCCAGCATGGCGCGCGCCTTTTCGGTCGAAGCCCCCGCGCCGCGCCAGAAGGGCATCGTCACGTCGCGGTAGAGCCGCCCGGTCGCATCCGCCAGGGCGCGCGCGGCATCGGTATAGGGTATTGGCGGCGGTCCCGTCATATTGAAGGCTTCGCCGAGGGCCGCCTCGCTTTCCAGCGCGAGCATGGTGCCGGCCACCGTGTCGCGCACATCCTGCACAACCAACAGCCAGGGCTCGCCATCCGGGCCGCTCACCCCGCAGACGGCATCCGGCGTCTCCAGCAATTCGCTCATGATTGCCTTGGTTTCCTCGATGTGTTCGGCGCCGAACCAGGGAATGCGATTCCTGGACAGCGTCATGTCAATGAAGTAGTTCAGCCAAGCCGGCTTGAGCATGCCCAGCACCTCGTTGGCCGCCTTGATTGAGCTGTATCGCAGAATCGTCACCGGCAGGCCGTATTCGCGCATATAACTCAGGCAGATCTCCTCGGAAAGCAGCTTGGTCAGCGCGTAGATATCGATCGGTCTCTGCGGACTGTCTTCATCAAAACTGACTTGACGGGTGACGAAGGGATTGTAGGTCTGGTAGGTGCTGGCGAAGAGAAAGCGCTTGAGCGGCAGGCGCGATGCCAAGGCGCCTTCCAGCAAACTCATGGTGGCGCGCGTGTTGACATCGAGCATACGCTCCGATGAGGAACTCCCTTGCGGAATCTGCGCCCCTTGGTGAATGATGACAGCGACGCCATCGACAGCCGCGCGGACGCTATCGGCGTCGGCTAAATCCGCTTCCAGTATCTCGACGCCGAGCCCCGCCGCCTTGGCCGCTTGCGGATCCTCTGGCATGACCAGCCCGCGGATTTCATAGCCCCGCCGCTTCATCTCATGGGCGAGGTTGGGACCGACGCGACCGCTGATGCCAGTAATCAGTGCCTTCATGCTGTCCCCCCTTTTCACTTATTCTTGGGCCGAAAGGCGACGATCTTGCTCTCGTCCGTCGTCAGATAAGCGCCTTCGATCAGATCCAGGCAATAGGGAATGGCCGGCATCACCGCGTCCAGGCAATCGCGGATGGCGCTGGGCTTGCCGGGCAAGTTGACGATCAACGCCCGGCCCCGGATCCCGGCTGTCTGCCGCGACAGGATCGCCGTGGGCACGAACTGCAAGGAAACTTGCCGCATCAGTTCGCCGAAGCCGGGCATCATCTTTTCACAGACGGCTTCGGTAGCATCGGGACTGATGTCGCGGACGGCGGGTCCGGTGCCGCCGGTGGTGACGACCAGGCTGCAACCCTCGTCATCTACCATGCGGATCAGCGCGCCCGTGATTTGGTCGAACTCATCCGGCACGACCATGGCCACAGGCTCCCAGTCATTGCTCAGCACCTCGCTCAGGTATTCGCGAATAGCCGGACCGCCCAAGTCTTCGTATACGCCGCGGTGGGCGCGGTCGGAGACGGTCAGAACGCCAATTCTTGCTGTCATGCGTACTCCTTTCCTATGGATAGAATGCCCTAGTTTAGCTATACTCGCGGCGTTTAGACAATAGGAGCAGGACTGCAATGGGCGAACATGGCGATTTGAAGGCGCTAATCGAAGGCGACGATGGCATCAGCGTTTTGCGCGGCGGCGGACAGAACCGCAATTGGAACGGCATCCATTACAAGACTGGTTTATCGAGCAAGAACGTCAATGCCAAGGAGCTTTCGATCAATATCGCGACCATTCCGCCGGGCGGGGTGGCTTACGCGCATATCCATGTCGATTTCGAGGTGATGCTGTACATCCTCGAGGGCGAGGTGCGGCATGAATATGGCGATGGCTGCAAGCAGATCGTCGACAATTCAGCCGGGGACTTCATCTTCATTGAGCCCGGCATCCCGCACGAGGTCTTCAACAGGAGCGATAGCGAGCCGGTGGTGGCTTTCGTGGCGCGCTCGACCGCCGACGAGTGGGATCAGATTATTCCTTACGATCGGGATGCGGCGGGGTAGGGCGCGAAGGATTATGCCGGGGCGTTTGGCTGAAAGGTCCGACGATAACCCGCCAATCCATATCCACATCCACATCGAAAGCCCGTCGATACGATGGCGCGGCTTCGGGCGACCAGATTGGTCGCCCCTACCGGTGACTTGTATTTTGCATTATTTTCTTTGAACCACTAAAAAGTCTTTTTCTTTGCGCCCTTCGTGTCTTTGTGGTTAGCCAGCCTAGCCCCGCCAGAAAGCCTCGCTGAGGTACTTGTAGGCATTGTCCGGGAAGAGCGTCACTACCGTGCCGGCTTGCCCTCGCTCGGCGAGACCCTCGGCAACGCGCAGCGCGCCGACCATGGCCGCCGCCGCGCTGATGCCCACCAGATAGCCCTCTTCGCGCGCCAGGCGCAGCGCCATGCCATGCGCGTCTTCCGTGCGCACGGACAGCTTTTGATCGGCGAAGCGCGGATCAAAGATGCCCGGCTGGATGGCGGTCTCCATATGTTTGAGACCTTCCAAGCCGTGGAAGGGAGAATCCGGCTCGACCGAGACGATTTGGATGTCGGGATTGTGATCCTTCAAGCGCCGGCCCGCGCCCATCAGAGTGCCGCTGGTGCCCAAGCCCGCCACAAAATGCGTGACGCGGCCAGCCGTCTGTCTCCAGACTTCGGCGCCGGTGCCATGATAGTGAGCTTGCCAGTTGGCCGGGTTATTGTACTGATCGGCATAGAAATAACGACTCGGCTGGCGCATCGCCAGATCCCGCACGACGCGGATCGCGCCATCGGAACCTTCCAGGGGATCGGTGAAAACCAGGTCGACATCGTAGGCGCGCAAGATGGAGATACGCTCGCGGCTGACATTTTCCGGCAAGACGAGCTTGACGCGGTAGCCCTTGGCGGCGGCGATCATGGCGTAGGCGATGCCGGTGTTGCCGCTGGTGCTGTCCAGAATCGTCTGGCCCGCGACCAGGCGCCCGTCGGCTTCCGCGCTGCGAATGATCTCGTAAGCGGCGCGGTCCTTGACGCTGCCGCCGGGATTCTGCCATTCGGCTTTGGCGAGAATCTTGACGTTGGCGGGCAAATGACGCGCCACGCGGCGGAAGTTCAAGAGCGGCGTATTGCCGATCTGCCGCTCGATATCGAGCGCAGTTTCTTCCGCGTCGTCGATGACGTCTATCGGGTAGTTTGCTAGCAAAGTCATGCGTTCACCGGTTTTTCCTTGCTGAAAGCGCCTTAACAAAAAAGTCAACCTGCCAAAAAAACGCGCGGAACAGGCCTCCGACGATCGGTGCCTTTAGCGCGCATTCCCGCAAGTTGACTTGTGTTTTTCAGTCTCTTTTGCTGTTTGCTGTTGCTAAAGTCACCTCATTTGACAACAACAGGGACAACAAGTCAGGTGTTTCATCAGGATCTCCGCTTCCTGCGACCATTGAGCAGAGCATAACGACTAATGCCGGGTCTGTCAACTGCTCCATATCGAGGACGTTGTTGCTGGCGCGTATCTTACTAAGTAGAACGAAGCGCGTTCATTTCGCTGCGGAAGCAAAAGTGAAGGCGGGCAATTTCAACATGTTTTCCGCAAAAGGAACAGCCAGACGTTCCCCGGTATCGAAATTGTACCATGCTACATATATTGGGTACGCATCTTCAAGATTCTCTGGAACTTCGAAGGTGTGGGTTGTCCGCAGTGTTTGCCCCTCGTCAAGATAAACCAGAGGGACATTGGGTGCGGTATCCGCTTGCATCAGAACTTCGAATGCTTGGCCGAGTTGAAACTCTTCGGCGAATACGATTGCCAGAACGCGCCAATCGCCAGACAGCGGTTTGAGAAGTCGCCAATACAATTCCAATGTATCTCCACGCGCGAAGCGAAAGGCATCAAGGCTGATGCTGTCGCCGAACAATGTGTCCGTCCTTGTTGCGCCCTCTGGCGGGATTTCGCTGTGAGACTCTCCCACGAAGGCGCCGACCGGGATGAAATAAGTTGAGGCGGTCTTTCCGTTTTCCAGGATGGGGTGAATATCGCTTCCATTTGGAAAGGCATACCAACCGATTTGCAGTTGCACGGTCGAGAAGCCTCTGGCGTTGTCCGGAATTTGCAGGATATATTCGTCGCGATAAATCGTATCCGCTTGCCACCAGGTCGTCGGCAAGGTTCCCCAACCCGGAAAAGTATCGATGGTAGTGATTGCTTCGCCACGGGCATTTAGCAGACTTATGAATAGCGCGTGCGGCAGGTCGGATTGGGCGAGGGGATGCCAATAAAGAGTGATGGCAATCTCGTCGCCAGCCGACCATCGTTGTAGATCTGGCGCTTCGTGCCCGATCAGCGTGATATCGTCCCATTGCGCGAACGTAAGCACTGCGCTTTCAGGCAGGTTCTCGACGCCTGGCGGGTGATCGTAACGCGGGATGATGTAGACGAAGGGAACAACCGCAGCCAAAGCGAACATAGGAACCGCGATCAAGCCCGCCGGTATCCTCAGCGCAGTCAAACCCAAAGCCAGCAGCAGACTGATTGCGGCGCTATACGGGAAAATCAGCCGGCCCTGCGACGCGGTAGTCTGCAAGCTGTACCAGACGACCATCGCCGTACCGACGCTGACAATGGCGCCAAGGACACAGCAAACCATCAGTTCATACGATTTCTTCCGATTCTTTAACAGATAAACAACGAGACCCGCAACAGCGAGCGCGGTCAAGACATCCATCGCGACATAGTGATACGCGTTGGTCAAGTTGTTGAACCAGCCAAACACAGCCCAATAACTGTGGCGAAAGCCCTCAAACTCCTCCGCTATCAGTTGCGGTACTGTAATACTGCGTCCTCCAAAATTGGCAATCATCATTTGAGTGCCAAACAACTCCTGATAAAGCATCAGGTTTCGCCAATACCACCAACTGGCGATGACCAACCAGAACAGGAGCATAGATCCGCCAAGAATGACGAGTCCACGAAGCTCGCGCTTGCGCAATGACAGCCAGAGGCCGGACAGCGCGACGGTCAAGACAAAAGCCATACCGCTTAGCTTTGCCAAGGTTGCAAGCGCTATCAGTATTGCGAGCAAGATGCTGCGCCTCGACTGAAAACCGTCGCGCAGCATCACGAGCAATTGCCAAGTGATCAATGAACCTAGCATTGTCACAAGATTGTCGTTGTTCACTGAGGTGGAAATGAACAGGAATTGTGGATTGAAGGCGACAAAGCTGGTAGCCAAGATTGGGAATGCGACTGAATCTGGCCGAATCGCCCGCGCGGATTGATATACGGCGGCGATAGTCACTGTCGCCATGCCTAGTGATACCAGGCGTATGATATATATGGCCAGGGATGTACCAGTGAGATTCGGCGGGTAAGGCTGCTTGTAAAAGACCAGATTGCGGTTGCCCAGCTTCCAGTGATGACCAATGTTGGCCAGTGGATTTCGATAATAAACTTCGTCAAAGTCCTCCGTGTCAATACTCAGCCATATCGGGGTCATTAACAGGTAATATAGCGGTGGCTGGCTGCCTTCTTGCTCGTAAAGATGATCATGATCGGGCGATTGTACCGGCAAAGCCCCGTCATGTTCCGCGATCCACTTGATCACAGCAACATGATAGATGCTGTCCGGCGATTCGAAGTTTGGGGAAGCGTACAAATAAACCAGACCGAGGCAAAAAAATATGAATGGCAACAGCCACTGGAAGGGCAGCCCCGTAATGCCTTTGAGTCGATTCACGAACAATGCTTCAGTTTGTCGGGTAAAATCCCCCGATATTCTAGCTTAAGCAGGCAAAATACACATAGGGGAATTGTCTTGGGCGCTCCCCGGCCGAGCGGATATTTGCGTCTTTTGCTGAGCAATGATATGGTCTAATTCGCTCAATATATTCACTTAGGTCAATTACGCTCAAAATAATGACCCTATGCGGGAGCAGAATCACATGAACGACTTGGAATTGCAGCAGTATCTGTTTGACGTACAGGGATATTTGGTCATTAAAAACGCCTTGAGCGCGGAAGAGGTGGCGGCTCTGAACCGATTGATCGACGAGCAAAACTTGCCACCGCCGGAGGTGTCGCCTCGCTTTGGCAGCGCGCCGACCCTGGGATCGTCGCTCTTGGCGGCTGAGGACGTGCCGGAAAGCAAGCCGGATAACAAGACGAAAGGCGATCGGACCGTGCCCGTTGGATCGGGCTTTCTCGACTGGGGGCAGCCCTTCTGCGACCTGCTGGATCATCCGGCCATCATGCCCGTGCTGCGCTTTCGCTTGGGCGACGCTTTTCGGCTGGATCGCCTCTACGGCATGTATATGCGGCAAGGCATGAGCTATGGCGTACTGCATGCCGATTATGGCGCGACATCAAAACAGTCGGAAGCAGAGCCGGGCGAATACTACGCCTTCCGCAGCAACCAGATTTATGACGGATTCATCGTGGTGTCCTGGGCATTATCCGATGCCGGAGGGGAGCTGGGCGGATTCTGCTGCATTCCCGGCAGCCACAAGAGCAATTACAGGTTGCCGCGGCAAATTGACGAGAACTTTGAGCAATCGCCTCACGTGATCATTCCGGAAATGCCGGCCGGATCGGTAGTACTTTTCACAGAGTCATTAACCCACGGTACGTCCACTTGGCATGCCGAGCACGAACGCCGGTCTGTCTTGTACAAGTATTGCGTATCGCATATGGCTTGGACTTCAAAACGGGTGGAGATGCCGAGCTCTGTTGAATTGACGCCGCGGCAACAGATCCTGTTCCGTGAACCGGGGGATCCGCTGCGTCACTTCCCGTCACTCTTTGAAGAAGCTGTAGTTTGAGACCGCGTCACCATTTGCGAGGAAGGGGCGACTCATGAGATTGGCGGTTTTCGCGGATATCCATGGCAATCTGCCAGCCTTTGAAGCGGCGCTCGCCGACATCGAGCGCTGCGGCGAGTTTGATCAGATCTGGTGCCTGGGCGATCTGGCGCTGATGGGCGGACAGCCGCATGAGTGCCTTCGACGACTGTGGGAGCTTCGGGAAAGTCTCGGCGAGGATAAAGTCAAGATCATCGGCGGCAATACCGATCGCTATCTGGTGACCGGCGAGCGCATCAAGCTGGCGCCGCCGCAAGACAAGGCGCAGTTTCCCGCCTGGCGCGACAACCTGCTGAGCATGAACAGCATCTACAGCTGGAATGCCGCGGCTTTGACTTGGGAGGACTATGACTTGCTGCGGGGAGTGCTCGGGGCAGAATTGCGGCTGAAGGTCGAGGGCTACGGTCAGGTAATCGGCTTCCACGCCATCCCCGGTCATGACGAGCCTGCTGCTTTGCGCCCCGACAGCCCCGAAGAAGAAGCGGCTGACGCTTTGCTCGATCGCGCCGGACGGCTGGCGCTTTGCGGGCATACGCACCTGGCGATGGACCGTCAGATCGGCGACTGGCGCGCCATCAATCCCGGCAGCGTCGGCTTGTCCTTCGGCAATCCCGGCCTCGCGGAATGGGCGCTGCTGGAGTGGACGCAGGGCGAGTTGACGGTCGATCTTCGACGCCTGCCCTACGATGTGGAGGGAACGCTGCGGACCTGGCAGACCCTGGGTTATCCGGAGATCGACTGGATCCGCGCGCGTTTGACCGGTTGAGGAAACTGATTCAAACTCCACAAAGCCTGCCACAGCAATGCTTGTCCTCGGCAAGAAATTGATACGGGAGACTTTGCGTGAATCGACGACTGTTCTTCGGCGTCGGCTTCGTCGTCTGGCTGCTGGCGACCGTCATCTTTCGCCTTGCCGGCCACCTCTTTTTCCTCGATGAAGAGCCCGCGGTCCTCGCGCTGATCTGGATTGCGACCGTCGTTGGCTTGATCGCGATCGCCTGGCTGCTCTTTCGCTGGCAGCGGCTCGGGCGCGCGCAGCGCTTTGAAGCGGCTGCGCTGATGGTGATATCCGGCATGATTCTGGATGCCTTCATCGCGGAGGGCTTTGCAGTTGTCTTCCCCAACATGTCAGCGGACGCGGCGGGCAGCTTTGGCGCCTGGCTATTGCTGGCTTATGCCAGCGTGCTTCTGGCTCCGTTCTTGCCGACCGGCCATGATCAGGGCGAATCAACCTGAATCTTCGGTCGCCGCGCCCAGAAGCCCAGGGCAAAGCACATGACCCCAATCGCCGCTGCCAGCAAACAGATGATCCAGATCTGCGTCAGCGGCGCGGTCATCTCGATTATTCTCCCGCGTTCCAGCGCAAAACTGTCGCGCAGGTAGATCTCCACGCCGCCGCGGCATCCTTGAACGATCGTCGACAATGCCGCGCCAAAGGCGACCAGCCAGAGGGGCGCGTAACCCGTGACGCGTCTGTTGCCGCCGCGTAATTCAGCCGCGACGCTGTTGACATAGGCGCAGAGGATCGCCAGCAGCGCCCAGCTCATTATCCAGTCTTGCGCCGCGGCGAGAGCTGTGCCTTGCATGGCGCTGTTTAGGCCCGCATGCAGACTGATCGCGCCCAGGAATCCGCCGGCAACCAGCCAAAATAACGTCGCGACGGCTGTCCAGTGCGGCGCCAGCGACATATCGTCGTTGCGCAGGCTAAGCGCGCGGTAGGCGTGACCGGCCAGGATCATGAAAGAGACTAGGATTAAAGGAGTCGCGCTGATGCTGACAAGGGGCGGCAATCCCAGTCTGGCGATGCTGATTAAGCTGCCCGACAGAAAAAGCAGGACCGCAATGATCTTGACGCCATCCTTCGCCCAGTCCCGCTCCACCGTGCTGAAACGGGTCATCAACCAGAATGCCACGCTCAGCGCGGCGATGCTATACGCGACATGCCATTGAAAAAGCTCCAGGATTCTGTCCCAGGGCGTGCTCGTGAAGGGCTTTGCCAGGGAACCCGCGCAGACCAGCAGCATGCCCGCTTGCCAGACGCGCAAAAAAGCCGAAACCTCTCTGCCGGAGGTGGTTAATGCGAGCAGCGCCAGCAATCCTGTGGCGCTTAGCGCGTCCAGGAGACTGACCCGGACAAACGGGCTGGCGACCAGCGAGACAAGAACCAGAGCGATCCAGGCGCGCAGAAAAACTTGGGGGGTGCGCTCGGAAAGGGAGTCAGACGCCATTGTAATGCCAGCCCCGACCAGCCCCGTTAGTATCACCAGCGACAGGCAGCGAGCGCTAAGGCGTGTGACCGTTTCTTCGTCCAAATGAAGAGCCAGGGGATTTTCTGGAAGCTGAAACAGCGCCTCCAGCAGGAAACTCGCGCTGTACAGGGTCAGCAATAGAACGATCAGGCTCAAGAACTGATACTGGATCTTGCCGCGGGAAGACAGTCTGATCATGCGAATTATGCTGGCAATCGATAGACCTGCGCCGGTCCGTGATCGAAAACACCGTCAACGGTAAACTGCAGTTGATAGTCTTCTTGGACAATCGCCAGCAATTGGGTAATGCCCGGCTCGCCGGCGGGGATCATATCGGGAAAGACCACAACCCAGGTCGGCGGCTGCCTTGACCACCCGTCGATCAAAGCTGGCAAGACAAAATCGGGCCGGAAGTACCAGCGCCAGCCCTTGATCCAGGCGCCGGGCGGCAGAAGGCCGGTACGGGCATGTAGTTGCGGCGTGCTGTCGGTTTCGGGCAAGACGAAGAGTGTTTCCTCCGCGTCGCTCTCGAGCAGTAGTTGGGCGACCGCCTCGTCAAATTCGTCATAGCCCAAAGTCGCGCCGGGTCCCAGGGAGGTCGGGATGTAAGTAACCGCACCGGTCCAGAGCCAGCCGAGGCCGATGCCCAGCGCCAGTCCGGCCAAGATCGTCTGCGAAACTTGCCACTGACGCGGATCGGTAAGCTGGGGCAAGCTCCATGCCAAAACCATGCCGGACATCACCGCGGCGAAGGGCAGCTGCCCCATGCCGTGGATCTCGCCGAAGCGCGGATAGAGCACAGTCAGCGCCGCCAGCCATACCAGGGCGAGCAGAAGCAGTCGTCGCTTGTCCCGCCGCAGCGCCAGCAAGGCGAAGGGAAAGACGAGCAAATTGCCCAGCAGCAGCTTGCGAAACAGATCGCCGTCCAGCGGCACACCATCCATATAGCCATGCAGGTTGAATGACCAGTTCCAGAAGATGTAGCTGTCCAACAAGCCGCCCGCCGCCAGCGCCAGCCATTGCAGCCCCGGCAAAGCCAGCGCCGCCAGCGCGTAAACGAGCGCGGACCTGCGGTCTTCGGCGCATATCAACCAGAGACCCACAAGAGCGACAGCCAGCCAGGCATGTTGTTTGAAGAGCGTCGCCGCGCCCATCAGAGCGCCCGTCAGCGCGATGCGCTTGAGCGTCGGGCCTCCCTCCGCGCCATAATAAACGATCAAGGCGAGCAAGACGCAGAGCGCCAGCAGGGTGTCGAAATAGAGCATGATATTGCCGTAGACGGGCTCCCACCAAACCCAGTACAGCGCGGCCAGCGCGCCGGCGGAGGGCTTGCCGCTCAGCCTTGTCGCCAGGTGATAGATCAACAGCGTCAGCGCGACAACCAGCGCGGTATTGAGGATTTTGACCAGCAGCGCCGGATCAACAGTGGGCAGCAGGGCTTGAGCGGCGGCGCCCAGCAGGGAACTGCCGGGGGCGTGCTGCTCCCAGATATCGGCGAAGAGCGTCTTGCCCCGATTCATCATCCAGGGGATGGCAAGCTGGCCCGAATGCGCCGCCGGCGACAGCCAGAACAGGTGGCTCAAGGCTTGAAACAGAATAAGGGAGATGAGCAAGCGGCGCGTCAAAACCAACTCCGGAATACCGGCGGGAACTGCCCCACATCCTAGCAGATGGGCGGGAAACCTGTCTATGCGCGCCCTTGTACACGGCTGGACCGCCTGGCTCCACACCAGTTCTGGTTACATGATCTTTACGGCGGGGAGATTTGCGCTAAAGTAAGTGAGAGTCTGGCAGCGGGAAGCGATTCCGTGAGCGCATACGAGGACAGCTATTTCGCGCATGGTCTGCGCTTGATGGACCTGGGCGACTACGAGGGCGCGGTCGCCATGTTCGACAACGCGCTCAAGCTGGGCTTGGGCGATCTGGCCGAGATCCATGTTTGCCGCGGCGAGGCGCTGGCTTATCTGGGCAAATGGCAGGCGGCGGAAGACAGCGTCAACGAAGCGCTGAAACTACAGCCTTATCTGGCGACAGCTTACAATGAGCGCGGCAATATCTATCGATTCCAGGGCAAGTTTGACAAGGCTCTCAACGATTACACCATGGCGATTCATATTGAGCCGGACTACGACGAAGCCTTCTTTAATCGCGCGCTGGCTTATGAATCGCGGCGTCGCTATGCCGATGCCGAAGCGGATCTTACCATGGCGTTGCGCATAAACCCGAAGCTGGGGCAAGCCTACGAGGCGCGCGGACGTGTCCGCGCCAGGCAGTTCAAATATGACCTGGCGGTCGCGGATATCAGCGCCTACTTGAAGAGCGGCGCGGGCCGGGAATTTGACAATCATAGTGAGATGCAGGGCTACTTGATCGTCCTGCATGTGCAGCGGCTGATCTGGCGTTTGTTGCCCTGGCGAGGGCGGGCTTAGGTCTGCGGGTCGGCCGGGATGTGGTCGCGCCAGACAGTCAGGAACTCGGCTTTGAGCAGTTCGAAGCGCTCTAGGAGAAATCCTTCAAAGCTGTCCTTGTTAAGGTGACTTGGCAACAAACGGGTGGGGCAGAGCAACTGCCACTCGTAATCAAGAAGCTGACGCGCCTGCTCTTCTTCAGTGATTTCCCCGCGCCGCCGCTTATCCTGCAGCAGCAGGTCAAAGGTCTGTACGTTATTTCTTAATTCACCCGCTTGTTCAAGCAAAGCGAGGTTGCCGATGGTATTGATCGGCCACTCGTCTCCTTCGACCATGTGCGATTGAAGAAGGGTAACTGGAATGATGTGCTCGACATGATAGGACTTTGCTTTTGCAATCCGCTCTACAAAAATGTACTTCAACAGCAGATATTCCGGGCGGGAATCTCGGATATGACGTTTGGCATCCTTGGTGTGTACCAAATTGATTTGGCTGTCATAATACCAATCGTCAAACACTTGCTCCCAGCGCTCTTTTGTGGGCAGCCTATTATCGACATATCGAAGACTTTTAACGGCGTCGTGTAGCTTGCTATCACCCGAGCCGCGCCAGTCATCGTGAAGTATTTCATACAGATAGAACATCGGCAGTTTCTGCTTCAGCTTGCGGCGATCAACACGCCACTGATCATTCTCGGAAAGATCGCGTTTACTGAACTTCACCTGGAAGGCGGTCGCAATCATCGAAATAATCATTAATTCGCTGTGGTATATGGGTCCAAGCTTGCGTCCATACTGCGGCGTGGAAAGCACTGGCTTGAGAATGTTGTCAACAAAACGGGTGGCTTCCAGCAAGCAGCGTTCCAGTTCTGGCCAGGGTAACTCGCCAATCTCCTCTGGCAAGTTTGCCATATCCTGTAGACGCAATCCCAGACAGGCAGTCATGAGATTGAAACCTACAGAACTGGGACGGTCATCCTTGACGGGTTTGAACAAACGTGGGAACTTCTCCGCAAGATACTGACCCAAGCCAAACAAAAAGTCAAACAGTGTATAGGGACGGTTGCGCCGCGACTCTTCGTCTGGCGCTTCATCAGAGACATCTAGAGTGAAGCCTTCGTCCTCCAGCGTCTCGTACTTTTTCCAAATCGCATCAATAATCTCGGTATTTGAGATGGGTTGGCGGTAGTCAATCCACCGCGCAGCATAAATCTCGTAACGGCTAAGAACAGTCCCCTTTGAGTTGAGCAGTTCAAATACTCTTGGAAGCTCTGACGAGGGACCGCTATAGACAAGCACCGGTATCTTCGCTTCGAGCACTTGCTTGACTTCGCTGCTAACTGCGTCGAGGAATCCGCCAAGGAGGCGAATTAAGTCGTTGTTGCGGTTGAGATTAAAATAGAGTTCGCGGAATAAAACTGAGTCTGGCGAATACTTAAGGACTCTCTCAATCAGCGTTTCTACCAAGTTTTCTGTACGCCATCCGTCTTGCGCCTCGTAGCTTTTCTTGCTCTTTACCCACTCGACGACGGATTGCCGAATTCGATCCTTATAGTCATCAGACGTCTTTCCCAAGTGTCTTGATACCGTGTTGATGAACTGATCTTCAAGGTCGGCCCGCGTGAAATATCCATTTTGGTACTCAACATAGCTCTTTAGAGCCTGTGTACGCTGCAAACCATCTATCAGATTGTAATGCCTTCTTCCGTCATTGGCAGATTGTCCGCGAGCGATATCCTCGTATAGCAGAATTGAACCGAAGGGAAAGCCACGCTTAATCGACTCTATTAGACCTTTACGATTTGCTTGATTCCAAACGAGCCTGCGTTGATACTCTGGTATTGTTACTCGACTATTTCCTGCTGGGTTGCTGGAGACCGCATCCATAAGCTTGCTTACGGGCCAAATGTCTATTTCAACTGCATTGCGAAAAACGGGCATACTGTCGTCCTTACATATCCGATCCAAAAACGCGCGACCGCGCCGCGCGCTTTCTTAATTCGATCACAAACATTACGCAATGTCAAGGAAACGGGAGCGCATGGGAGTCGAACCCACCATCGCCTGCTCGGCGCAACCGATCACCGGTTTTGAAGACCGGGGCATCCACCGGGACACATCCGCTCCCCTCGGCTCAAGATTATAGCGGCGCTGCAAGCGGCGGTCTACAGCGGGCATGGCGCCCCAGGGCAATCACTTCAAATTTTTTACCACCGAGAACACCGAGGGCGCCGAGTGTAGGGAATTTTGATAACTATTCCTCTAAATCCGTCGCCTGAATATGGCAAAATCGCCAGCGAAACTTCATCCGTCGCTCAAAAGCGCGCCTGAAATAAGACAAGCCCTTTTGTTTCGTTGCTTTTCTCGGTGTTGCCGGTCAGTGTCTACGCGACCCTCGGTGCCCTCGGTGGTTAAATTCTTTATGTGTGAACTTGGCAAAAAACGATCCTGAAGCGATCGCCCTGATGACGCCCGGTGCCACAACAGCCCTGTATCCCGCCTTCCTTTGTCAGTATCATTGCCGAATTGAGATGCCCAAACCGCGAAAGGAATAAAACATGCCCGCCTATATGCTCGTGCGCGTCAACGTCACGGATCCGGATCAGTACGCGCAGTACACCAAGCTGACGCCGGATATCGTGAAGAAGTACGGCGGCAGCTTCGTCATCCGCGGCGGCGAGAAGCGCGTGCTCGAAGGACCGGAGATTCCCGAGCGAATCGTGCTGCTCGAGTTCCCCGATGTCGAGACGGCCGCGCGCATGTACAACTCCGATGAGTATCAAGCGGCGATCAAAGTTCGCGAAGGCGCGGCTGAGGCTTCCTTCATAGTGATGGACGGTCTCGCATAGACTGGAGAAAGTCCCTCCTTGTGGGCTGAGGAGCGTAGGGTGGGGGCAATGAAACTGATCCTCTTTGATATAGACGGCACCTTGCTGATCAGCCGCGGTATCGGGCGCGAGGCGAAACGCCGCGCCATGCTGGAAACCTTCGGCGAGGTCGGCGATCTCGACAAGCATGTCTTCGGCGGCAAGACCGATTGGCGGATCCTGGCGGATCTGCTGGCGCCCTACGGCAAGTCGCCCGACGATATCGGCCGCGAAATCGCTCGCTACGAGCGCGTGATGGCGCGGCACATGCGGGAGATCAAAGACAACTATTGCGCCGACGCCATTCCTCATGCTATGGAATTGGTGAAGAACCTGCGCGATCGCGCCGATACGATTGTGGGTCTGGTTACCGGCAATACGTCAATGACCGCCGACATCAAGCTGGAAATGGCGGGATTCAAGCGCGACTGGTTCGCCGTGGGCGCCTTCGGCAACGAAGCCGCCGAACGCGACGAGCTGACGCGCCTCGCGCTGGAGCGCGCGGAAAGCCATACGGCGCATTCATTCGCTGGCGACGATGTGATCGTGATCGGCGATACCGTTGCCGATATCGACGCCGCCCGGGCGATTGACGCGGTGGCGGTCGCCGTATGTACCGGTTACACAGAGCGCGAGCAATTGCGGGATAGCGAGCCTGATTTTCTGCTGGATGACTTGAGTTCGTTCTTCGCTTCGGTCATGGTGTAAAATGCGCATAGGCCAGGCACGGATATTTCGCTCTTGTCTGAACTGGCGGAACGCAATTTGATCGAGTGCGGATTCCGATGCAGATTCGTACCCCCAAGAAATACCGAGGCGTACAGCGGCGCAAGCTCGTAAGCTGTCGACGGCTGCTCTTTTATCTGGTGATGCTGGCTTTGATCGGCGCGGGCATTGCCGTCTTTTTGAATCGGGAGACGCTGGCGCCGGTTGTGCAGGATGCGCTGATGGATACCATCCGCGACATGGAAGATCGCGCCGCGACGATGGCTGTGCCAGATCCAAGTCCAACTGTCGATCCGCGCAACAAGGTGGTCGAAGCCAACAACTACTGGATTCGGGGCGCGCTGAACGAAGCGCTGGACATTTACACCGAAATCGCGGACGCCTTGCCCAATTCGGTGGAAGTGTTCCGGCGAATCGCTGTTGCGCTGATCAACTCCGCGCGGCCCGCCGAAGCGCTCATCTTCGCCGAGCGCGCGGTGAATGCCGACCCCTTTTCCGCGGAGGCTTGGGCCGTCCGCGCCTGGGCGCTCGATTGGGCGGGCCGGGATGGCGAGGCGGTATCCAGCGCCTTGCACGCCCTGGAGTTGGATCCGCAAAACAGTCGCGCCGGGGCTTATTTGGCGGAAGCCTATTTTGAACTGGGTCAGCTTGGCCGCGCCGAAGACCTGATTGAAGAGATTCTGGCGGGGGATGCGAACAGCGCGGAAGCCTGGCGCGCGCGCGGGTTGATCAAGTCGGAAGGTCGCTTCGACTATACCGGGGCGGCCGAGGACTTTGCCACGGCATACGACATAGCGGACAATATGAACCTGGTCGCGATTGACCTCGCGCGTACCGAAACCGTCCTCGGCAATCTGGAGGCGGCGCTGGAAGTCTTGGGCGACGTCACGGAAGCCAATCCCCGCAACACACAAGCGCTTTATCTCATGGGTTTGATTTACCGAAACAACCTGGGCAACCCGTCGCAGGCGCTGCGCCACCTGCAAGATTGCGTCAATTTTGATGCCGATCACATCAACTGCCATTACGAGTTGGGGCGCGCGCAACTGGAATTGGAGTTCGGGCAGGAAGCGGCGGAAACCTTCGTGCGAGCCATAGACCTGGGCAGCGAGAATCCGCGACACTACTATTGGGCTGGCGAGGCTCAGCGCAACCTCAACAATTGCACGCGCGCCATGTACTATTTCGATCAAGGCTTGCAAAAGGCGCGCGACCAAGACTCTAGCGAATTGATCGACGCTCTCGAGACCGTCATCCCTTTGTGCAGACAGTCTTTCCAGGTTGACGCGACCGCAGCGGCGGGCGACAGCTAGGTGGGCGCTACAGGCGCCCTTAAGCACGGGCGCTCGCACCAGCGTATATAATTTACTGCGGCTAGTCGAAAGCGGACGCGTTTAGGTCGAAGTAACGCAGGCTCTCTTTCATGTCCTCGACGTGGTCCATCTCCAGCACCATGAGCGGTTTGTTGGGCAATCGACGCAGCGTGGGCAAAATGCCTTCATAGTTGAGCACGCCCTGGTCCCAATCGAAACCATGATGCTCGTCCATGACGCCGTTGTTGTTGTTCATGTGCAATTCGATAATCCATGCGCCCAAGGTATCAAGCCAGGCCTCAAAGCTGAAATCCGGATCGGAGAATAAATTGGCATGGCCGACGTCAATACAGGACTTGAGATAGGGATGATCCAGTTCGCTCAGCAAGTTTCCGATGATAGACGGGTCAAACTCCCACATATTCTCTATGGCCACGAGCACGCCGTAGGCTCTGGCGTAGTCGCCCAGGGGACCCCAAAAATCGACGTTGCGCTGGTGCCAACCTTCACGATAGGAGTCGTTATGCAGCAAGCCAATGTAGTTGACATGGAAGACGACCTGCCGCGCGCCCAGCTCGGATGCGATACGTATGACGTGCTCATAGCGCCCGTAAGTGAGATCGTTGATGCGCTGGTCCGGGCTGCCAGAAGCCAGATCCATGAACGGTCCGTGCATGGTCAAGGGACCCGGCAGGCCGCCAAGTTCTCTACGATAACGCTTCGTCAGATCGCGCCAATCGCCATCGAGGACGGCGGGCACCGAGAATGCCATGAGTTCAATGCCCAACTGGTACTCGCGAGCCAGCGCAAGGCACTCGTCGAAATTGTGTAGCCCGGCGCTGAGCAAAACATTATCACGCATGCTTGGTCCTGATTGCTCACTTGTTGATATAGCCTGTACTATTGTTGCTAAGCGTTCTCCTAGATAAATGTTACAGCGATAATAGCGCGCCTGCAAGCGACGTGAGCAGTCGGGGTGCATTTCAGATTATTGGCAAAATATATGACTTTGCCATTCAAAAGCAAAATTAACCACAAAGACACGGAGAACACGAAGTTTTTTCTTGAAATCTCTGTGCGCTCTGTGCCTCTGTGGTGAATCCGTACGTAGAACCCGTCAAAGGGCGATGCGCTTTTGTAGTTCCTAGAGCATTCTGCC
>DAOULD010000171.1:0-71143 GCA_034420635.1 Anaerolineae bacterium
CAATTGGGGGCTGACACGGACGGGGGGCAGTTGATTCGCTTGCAGCCTTACGGCGAGATGCTGTTGCCATTGCTCGGGCGTTATCAAATTGAGAATGCGTCGCTGGCGATTCGTGCGGTGGAAGTGCTACAAGCGCGACTAAGCGCGTCATCCCTTGAGGGCGAAAGATACATTGAGTCGATTCGCTCCGGCTTGGCGCAGGTCAAGTGGTTCGGTCGCGTCCAAAAGCTGGATCAAAAGCCTGCGATATACGTGGATGGCGCCATCACAGTTCCTTCGGCGGAGTCCTTCATCGCCAGTGTGCGGTCGCGGCTCTCCGAACCGGTGGCGGCCATCGTCGGCGTCCCGCGCGATCGCGATTTTTCCGGCGTCTACCAGGTCATGGCGCGTGTCAGCGGGAAGCTGATCATTACCGAAACGGATATCAATCCCAATACGCGTTTCCCGTCGCGCGAGGACGCGCTGCGAGCTGCACAGGCTTTAGGCGTCGATGCTGCGCATACCGACAGCTTGAGAGCTGCGCTGGATCTGGCGCGCGACTTCGCGGGCGAATCGGGCACGATCTTGCTGGCCGTCTCGCTCATGCTGGTCGGCGAATGTATGTTGATCTGGAATGTGGATACGTCTCAGATCTGAAAATGGTATGTGCTGTCAGTCTTGGTGCCCGTTCGCTGAATTGACAAAGGCGCGCTTTTTGATTAGGCTTCTTGCGCTTCTGTTCTCGAAAATTTAGGCTTTCCCAGGAGATCCGACAATGGAGCATCCCAAGCAAACACAAGAGAGTATGGCGGCGCGGGTCATGCGCTTTGATGAACTTAAGCAAAAGGGCATTCCTATCATGTTCATCGACAGCATGTTGCCCCGCCATCATCGCATGAATTACGCCGTGATTGGCGATACCGCGGCCGAGAACCCGGACTACAGCATCAAACGGGCGATCACCGAACCCCATCGCTATCAGATCGGTATGTGTTGGGCGCCGCCCGGTTGTGGACCTGCCTGGCACACGCACGACTACACCGAGTCCTTTTTCATCCTTACCGGACCCTTCACATTTTATTGGGGTAACGAAGACGATCCCGACAAGGTCGAAGGCAAATTCGTATTGAACGAATGGGACATGATCTCGCTGCCGCCGGGCATGTATCGCAGTTTTGAATACAGCGGCGATTCAATCGGCTGGTTTTACGCTGTCTTGGAATCGCACGAGGTATTTGAGGGCAAGGATCCCTATTGGTCGCCGCAGATTGAAGAAGCCGCTTCGGGCATTGGCTATGAAGCGGATGCCAAGGGCAAGATGGTGCACCCGCCCGACTATGAAGCGCAGAAGGCGCGACAAGATGAGTTCCTGCGGAACCAGTTCCGCGATTTGACCGGCGTCGATTTGAAGGATTACCGTCCGCCGCAATTCGTGAAGGATAAATGATATGAAGACGAGTACCGAGCGCATCCTGACGACGCATGTGGGCAGCATGCCGCGCCCGCAGTATGTCGTGGATCAGTTGTTCGCGCAGGACCAGGGCCAAGCCTACGACCCAGACGAATTCGACCGCGTGATGCAACGCGCGGTGCGCGAGGTTGCTGCCAAGCAGGTGGGGGCTGGCGTCGACATCATCAGCGATGGCGAGATGAGCAAGATCAGTTACGCCACCTATATCCGTCACCGCTTCACCGGCTTCGAGATCGCCGATGTGCCGCGCGCCACGCCGAAAGACCTCGACGATTTCCCAGCTTACAAGCAGCGCCTGGCGGATGCCGGCGGGACGCCGAAGTACCACCGCCCGGTTGTTCGTGGCGAGATCAAGATCAAAGACTTGTCGCCGCTGGAGAAAGATATCGCCAATCTCTTGTCGGCGAAAGACGAAGCGGGCGCGCAAGAAGCCTTCATGAATGCGGCCTCGCCCGGTGTCATCGCCGTCTTCCAGCCCAATGAGTATTATCCGGGTGACGAACAATACCTGGGCGCGCTGGCGGACGTGATGCGGGTCGAGTACGAGAAGATCACCGAAGCCGGCTTGGTTTTGCAGGTCGATTGCCCGGATCTGGCTTTGGGCAGACATATCCGCTTCCGCGATGCCGATATCGCCACCTTTAAGAAGGCGGCGCAGGCGCAAGTCGAAGCCTTGAATTATGCCTTGGAAAACGTGCCAGCCGAGCGCTCCCGCATGCACATCTGCTGGGGAAACTACGAGGGACCCCACCACCACGATGTTGACCTGCGCGAGATTATCGACATTGTTTTCTCCGCCAAGCCACAGGCGATTCAATTCGAGGGCGCCAACCCGCGCCATCAACATGAGTGGGCGATCTGGGCTGAAGCGGATATCCCCGATGATAAGATCCTGATCCCGGGTACGCTTGATACCACAACCAACTTCGTGGAACATCCGCAACTGGTGGCGCAGCGCATCGAGCGCTACAGCCGGATCGTGGGCAAGGAACGGGTCATCGCCGGCACGGATTGCGGCTTTGGCACCTTTGCCGGCTTTGGCGCGGTACATCCCGATATTGCCTATGCCAAATTGGGATCGCTGGCGGAAGGCGCGCGGATTGCCAGCGAACGGCTCTGGAATTAAGCGCCTCAAAATATGCGATTGACAATTTTGCAGGAGATTGAGCCGAATGGCGATTCGATATATTAAGAAAGGCAAGTCCCTCGAGCAAAAGGCCGAGTCCGATGCTGCAGTACAGGAAACCGTGCGCGGGATCCTGGCCGACATTCAAACGGGCGGGGACGAAGCGGTTCGTGAGTTGTCGCGGAAATTCGACAACTGGAACCCGGCCAGCTTCAGATTGTCGGAGGAGCAAATCGAAGAAATCGTCGCGAGCCTGCCCGCGCAGGCCGTCTCCGACATCAAATTCGCGCAGGAACAGATCCGTAACTTCGCAAAAGCCCAACGCGCGGCGCTGCGGGATGTTGAAGTAGAAACGCTGCCCGGCGTAGTTCTCGGGCACAAGAACATACCCGTTAACCGCGTTGGCTGTTATGTGCCGGGCGGGCGTTACCCGATGGTCGCGTCGGCGCATATGAGCACCGTGACCGCCAAAGCGGCCGGTGTCAAGGAAATCATTGCCTGTACGCCGCCAATCGGGGGCGAGATTCCGGCAGCGACAATCGCGGCGATACACTTTGGCGGAGCGGACGAGATCTATCTACTGGGCGGCGTACAAGCCTTGGCCGCCATGGCATACGGCGCATTGGGCATTGAACCCGTCGACATGATCGTCGGTCCTGGCAACGCCTATGTCGCCGAAGCTAAACGGCAACTCTTTGGCTTGGTGGGCATTGATCTATTGGCTGGACCAACCGAAGTGCTGGTGGTCGCTGATGAAACCGCCGATGCCGAGATCTGCGCGACGGATCTGCTGGGGCAAGCGGAGCACGGTCCTACATCGCCCGCGGTGCTGCTGACCACAAGCGCTTCATTGGCCGAGAGCATTGAAGCGGAGGTTGGTCGACAACTGGAGACGCTGCCGACAGCCGATTTAGCTGGCGCTGCCTGGCGCGACTACGGCGAAGTGATCCTGGTCGATACCGACGAAGAAATGGTCCGGGTCGCAGACGAGATCGCCAGCGAGCACGTCGAGGTTCTCACGCGCGATCCCGATTATTTCCTGGAAAATATGAGCAATTACGGCGCGCTCTTCCTGGGTCCCGAGACCAATGTCGCCTATGGCGACAAGATCATTGGCACCAATCATACGCTGCCGACCAAGAAAGCCGGTCGTTATACCGGCGGATTGTGGGTGGGCAAGTTTATCAAGACCGTGACTTATCAGCGCGTCACGGAGGAAGCGAGCGTCGTCATCGGCGAATATGGCAGCCGCCTCTGTGATCTCGAAGGCTTCATGGGGCACAAGGAGCAGTGCGACTTGAGGTTGAGGCGGTATGGGGGCAAGCTTAGAGGGTAGCGCGTTTTGCCTTTGTGTTTGAGGGCCGACGACCCGCTCCGTGTTTCGCCTGCTGCCAGACGATGGCCACGTGCACGACAAGAAGTAGCAGCAATGATAACTTAAGTGTGTTTAGTATTGCCGCCAAGACCAAAAGCAAGATCCAGTATAGTACTGAGCCAACAATCAAGTAGACAAGCCCGCGCAGCAATTTATGGTTGAAAATGTGGGCTACCCCCATAAAGCCGATAAGGCCAATTAATACGCCTGCCACGAACGCAGCGTCATTGCGTTCGGCGATGTTTGCTGTCGAGGCAGCGTTATTCATGATCTCGCTGCTGATATTCGCGCTGATGTTTGGATTGACATTTGGGTTGGCATTAATATTTATTACTGGTTGGTTAGCTGGCGGCTGCGATTGATTTTGCACCATTTGCATCATTGCTTTGTTTTGCTGCATCAGACTCTGGATTAGGCTGTCGTCATGGGATGGGCGTTTGTCCGACTGACCGGCTTGCATTTGTTGCATCAATCCTGGGCGATACTCTGCTTCAAATTCAGCAGTTTCCGGTGCTTTGGCGGCTTTCTGTTCGCCCGGCATTGTCTGTTGTTCTTCAGTCTCGCCCGCAATGCGTGAAAGAAATATTTCTCGAATTCTGCGGGTAGTCTCAGCCGCTTGACGGGATTCCTTTGTATCGAAGGCTTCTAATAGGCGCGTTGCCGCAAACGCCTGCTTCTGTATTTCGTCGTCGGTAAGCGCCGCTTCGTTCTCAGGCGAGTTATGACTATTACCATTCCTCAGCTTTGTCAACTGCATGGTGTAGTCAATCAATTTTGGCTCGCGCTGTTTTTGCCGATGGAAAAGCCTGGCATCCAGCTTTATCAAGTACAGCAAATTAGAAATATCAAGCTGTTTTTTCACAAACTCTAGTTTCTTTGATTTGAACTCCTCCATTGTTATCTCCTCGACTTTTTCCCAATAAGATCCTCCATATTCTTCCGTATATTTGTCCAGTACCGCATCCATCAAACCATCTCTCAGCGCGTCCTCGATATCATTCGCATAATCCCGATTCGTCTTTTCCATTAGCAAATCCTAATCTTGCGCACATGCTAAACGTAGACTAATGTTATTGTATCACATTCTAAGTAGTAACACATTAGGTGTGCGAAAAAACGAACTGTAGTGCATGGCGGAATAGAGCGACTCACCGAGTCGCCCCTACAGGCTCCTTGTTTCGTCTTACTTTCTTGGAATCACTTAAATGACTTCGTGTTCTTCATGTCTTTGTGGTTAATCTTGCTTTTGAACGGCAACTACATGTAGTTTGCCAAATCTTTGAAGTGCGCTCGCGGGTGCGCATAAATCATTTTACCAACGTCCTGCGCTCATCAACCACAACCGTGCCCGCCAGCTTATCGTGCCAAGTCTGCTTCTCTCGGTCGAACTTGCCCAGAGATATCCCAAAAGGAACATGCCGCTAATCGTACAGCCGAAGACGTTGCGCAAGAGCGCGTCCAGCATCGTGATGCAGCCGCCGCGCTTCTTGGACCAACCTCAATTCACACGAGCCGTTGCACAAATTCTACCTGATTTCGCGCTTCGTCAGCGTTGATCACTCTAGCCATAAGGGCGAGATAGGTCACGACTACGCCTATTTCGCTGTTCTCATTGGGTATGAATACGATTCCAGCGTGATCAACTCCGTCCGCTGCAAGTTCAAGGAAGTGGCTGTCCATTGTACATAACACACGACCTTGGTCAGTAGCAACTTGCAATTGGCTCGGGTCGCTTTTACCTTGTTTGAGCAGGTCTCGAACCGTGACAGTATCTATGCCGAGTTGATTTAGCTGCCGCGCTATCTCTACATTCACATGCTCGTCGAGATAGAATCGAAGTGAATCTTCACTCAATGATCTCTTCCACCTGCTCGGCAATGAACGCTTTGCCGCCAACCTCCAAGGCGTCCATCTTCGCAAAAAGCGCTTTGACGAGCGCTGGACGGCTCTCGTTTGAAGCCTCAATCGCCTCTAATATCGCGGCTCGAAAGTCATCGTCCCGCATATAACGTCTTAGCCGCGAACTGAATGAGCTCTTGTCGCCAAATACTTTCTTAGCCAGTTCTTCGCTCCGCCGAATGTCCTCGCGGATATCTTCATCAATTTCGTCTTTGTTGTCGTAGTAATAGGCGAGAGCCGCATGCACTTCCGCCATCGAAAGATCGTAATCCTGCGCCAATTGATCCGGAGCGCGCTCCGCGAAGGTCATCGCCATCACAATATCGATCACGCGCAAGCTGGTGCCGACAATACAAGGACGCCCGCCGCGGATACTTGGATTGCGATAGATCAGATTGATGCTCTCTATTTTGTTCATAACTCCCTCCCGCAACGCACGACGAAGCAAATGCCTTATCGGCGCACATAAATCATTTTACCGACGTCCTGCGTTCATCCACCACCACAGTCCCCGCCAGCTTATCGTGCCAAGTCTGCTTTTCTCGGTCGAATATTGCCCAGAGATATCCCAAAAGGAACATGCCGCTAATCGTATAGCCGAAGACGTTGCGGATGATGGCGTCCAGGATGCCGATGCGCTGACCATTCTTCTTGATGACCCGCAGCTTCAGCATGATCTTGCCCAAGGTCTGTCCGTTGAACAGGGTCATGAAGGCGACATTGTATACCGCGCTCACCAGCAAATTCATTGTCACCACGTCGTTCTGAAACTGTGAGACGGCAGTCGAAATCATCGTCGCGTCATCAGAAAGCAGCGCCGCTTCTAGAGTCGTGAAAGCGCCGCCAACCCCCGCTAGCAGCAGCGTCATCACCGCCACAATGAGCCCGTCAATTATGATTGCCAGCCAGCGTCTGCCCACCGACGCCAGACCTACCCGTTGCATAGCGGGCGGGGGCGGGGGCGCTGGAACAGGCGCGGCGACTGACAGCTCTTTTGGGCGCGCGGGAATGATTTGAGCCAGCTCATCGCTGGCCGGTCGAAAATCGGGATCCAGTTCCAGCGCCGAGCGCAGATACTCAACCCGTTGCCCGTGACTGAGCGCTGCCTGCGAGGCCAGGTAATAGGCGTCGGCGCTCGGATTCTCCTCAAGTTCCTCAGCGATCAATTCCCGGGCGCGATCCATTTGGAATCGGTCAATCGCTACTTGAATCTCCGCCAATCTGTCCGTCATTCTTGTCACCGCCACATCTGCATTACCGCTAGGGTATCATACTTGATAACAGTCCGCATGTGTTATGATAAGCCCCGCAATGGCAAAGCCGGGCGCGCGGCTGTCTGACTAGCCCGGAAGGACGAGCGCAATTTTATGAACGAGAACGCCGGACGCATCGCCGCCAGCAAAGCGGGCCGTCGCTTCATCGCCCAGATGAACTTTTACAATGCCGGGAATTTCAAACGCTTGCGGCAGTTTGTCCATAGCAGCTATTATGATCTGATCTTGATGGAGAATCCGGCAGATCGCCGTATGCTCGACCTTAAAGCCACGCGTAAACTACATGGGCGCTTGAAGGTTGTAGAAATTGAAAAGGCCGAGGATTACGCGATAGACGTCATCTTGCAAGGCGAAAAGGGCGCGTCGCGATTGCGCCTTGAAATGATCGTGAACGAGAGTTACCCGCATCAAATCATCCACTATGCTTTGCGGCCAATTGAGCGGGGCTGAAGCAAAGGTGCTGCTATGAATGCGGAAAAAACCGGTCAGATCCTGGATCGGCTAAAGATAAACACGGAACTGGCGACGCGTATTTTGACCGGTTTCATTCGCGACAGCATCACAAAGGCGGGGATGTCCCGCGCCGTGATTGGGCTGTCCGGAGGGATTGATTCGGCGTTGTCCGCGTATCTGTCCGCGGAGGCATTGGGCGCGGAAAATGTTTTGGCTTTGCGCATGCCATACAAGACCTCTTCAGCCAGCAGCATGAACGATGCTGAAGCGGTCATCGAAGACTTGGGATTGCCGCATCAGACGCTTCCAATCACCGATATGGCCGAACCCATGATCGAACGATTCCCTGGGATGAGCAAGCTGCGGCGGGGCAACATCATGGCTCGGATGCGCATGATCACGCTCTATGATCAATCCATGGCTTGGGGCGGCTTGGTGATGGGCACGAGCAACAAGACGGAGTTCCTGTTGGGATACAGCACGATCTACGGCGACAGCGGCGTGGCTTTGCATCCGATCGCGGACCTATACAAGTATCAAGTGCGGCAACTGGCGACTTGCCTGGGAGTGCCGCGATCAATCATTGAAAAGCCGCCCACTGCCGATCTGTGGCCCGGACAGACCGATGAGGACGAACTCGGCTTCACCTACGACGAAGCCGATCAAGTGCTGATGCTTCTGGTTGACGAGCGCTTCACGGTGGAAGAGGTCGCCGCGGAAGGCTTCGATAGCGAATTTGTCGACCGCATTTGGGAACGGGTCAAAGCCAACCACTACAAGCGAACCATGCCAAATATCGCTAAACTGTCCAAGCGCAGTATCGGGCATGACTTCCTGTATCTGCGCGATTACACCGGGCGCGCCGGTCGCCTTTGATTGACCTCACATGCCGTTGACCCTGGTGGGGCGAATCTTGTAAATCACGCGCTGTTCTTTGCCTTGGCCCTCGGGATTAAACGAATAGTAGTCATCGTTGCCCGCATACAGACCTGACAGTTTGTTGATATGCGCCAGCGCGGCATCGCTTTCATCAAATTCGACGACTTCGCCTCGGATCTCTACCCAGTGAAAAGGGTTTTGCGGATCTAGGGATAATACCGTGACTTTGGGATTGGCGCGGACGTTGCGATCTTTGCGGCGTCCGACCGCCGAATTAATCCAGATCTGGTCGCCTTCCAGGCTTGCCCAGACGGGCGTCACCTGCGGCTGTCCGTCTGGATTGCTTGTGGCGAAAGCGACGACGATCGGCCGCTCCAAAAGGTCCTTGAGATTGTCTGCGATCTTTACGGACATGAGAATTAGCTCCTTCTATCGGTTGCTATATCGTTGACGGTCAATTCTCTTGCATTCGATATTCGCTCAGACGTTGTTGGCTTCTGTGGTGTCGTCTGAAGGCGCGTCGAGATTGCTCTCACTGGTTGAATCCACATCGCGCTCGCTTCCCGCGGACGACGTAGCGGCCTCGCTGGCGGATTGATGGTGATAGAGCAATCCGCCCAGCAAAACTGTCAGATCGTGCGGAATGCGCGCTTTGAATTCGCGATAATTTTCGCCGGGCAGCATGCCGTTGAGCGAGTAAGTGAATTGTTCGGGGACGCGGCTGCCAATCATACCTAATTCCGGTTCCCACTGGTCGATGAGGTGCCAGGCAGCATTGCGGCATTGATACAGCTCAAAAACGATATGCGCTTCACCGGCAGCGCCTTCAAAGCGTATGTCCAGCGCGATTGGCAAGCTGCGATTCTGCTTTTCGATTCGGCGCAGCGCGGCTTTGCTCATACGATTGGCGATGGGCTGCAATGCTTTGTTCAACTGTTGATTGTCCATCTCGCCGGAACGCCCGGCGACCTTGTTCAACTGCTTGACGATCTTGCGCGGCATGACCGCTTCCGTGTGACTGATGCGGCCATAGATATCGTATTGCTCACTGCGAATCGCCTTGATAGTCCATGAGCCCAATGTATGACCTTCGGCATTGACCAGGCGCTTGACGACTACCAGGTGATTGGGCGTACATGGCGCATTGATGGCGCTATTCTGCGCGTGGTACTGCCAACTCTGGCGGCGCCCCTGTGTCGAATCTGGATCGAAATACGCGCCCGCGGCATAGGGCGGCTGCCAGACGTCAAAGGAAGGCGAACGCCGAAAGACCAAGCGTAGAATCAGACTGACAAACCAAAGCAACACCAAGCCCAGCACCAACACCAGGATGCCGACGAGAATCTGCGTCTGCGAGAATACGCTGTCGTTGATCCCAATGCCCTCCGCGAGAAACTTGACCTCGATGTTTAGCAGGGGGACGACAAAGCCAAATCCCGCCCTTTCGTTGGGCGAGGATGGACCGACGACGGTAGCCGCTTCCTGCGCTTCGGCAACGTTGATGCGGAATAACTGGCTATTGTCGCGGGCGATGGGACTGCCCGCCAACTCGTATTGGTCAATCCCGACCTCGATTTTCAGAAAGACATCGCCTTCAGGAAACTGGTCCAGCGCCAACTCTGCCGAAAAGGGATAGACCTCCCCCGAAGCAAGCGGGGGCAGATCAACGCTTGTTTCGATTCGGCCGGACTCGTTGTCGGCAATCGTGATCGTTGATTCTTCAACTGCGTCGCTGCCCTGGTTGGTGATGTTGAGCGTGACAATTGCGGTCGCGCCCTCTGACGAATAACTAACCAGGGGCGTTGTGATGGCGTAGTCGCGGACTTCGTCTTGCGCTAATGCCACCCAAGCCACCGAGCAAAGTACAGCAACCAGGCAGCATACAGCGGCGCGCGCCAGCAAGGGAGAATCCTTTTGCCAATGCGGAACTTGGGCGCGAAAAGGACTATGTGCTTTGGCAGCCAGCGGCGTGGGATCATTAGACGTCATGTGGAATTGCTTTCAAATTGCCTTCGCTGCGCCAATGACTTTGGATCGTCGCCATACTATAAACGCCTTTAAATCGTTTTCCAAGTCGGGATGGCTTCGGACGCTGGCGCGCGCCAACCGCAGAAAGAAATATAGGCGGCCAAGTTCTTGCTTTCGCTCTGGCGCTTTTTGTCATTTTATAGAACCATCGCTTGCGTCTGTCCTATGTCGCCCCCGATTCCTTACAATGAGGTTGCTGCAACAGCATGAGTAAAGTCGTATTTTGAGGCAATTGCGAAGATGACGAGCGAGACGCGAATCGAAACGCTAATCGACCGCTTGGCGCGTGAAGACACGACTGCCGATACCTTTAACGAATATGCTTATGATATTGCGAACAACGAGATTCGGCGGCAGAATCTGCGACTGTATTTGGGGCATATCTCGCGGCTGAGGCCAGACACCATGCTGGTGATGGAAGCGCCGGGCTATCGCGGTTGTCGTTTGACCGGCGTGCCTGTGACCAGCCGCAAAATTCTGCTGGAAGGCGCGCCCGGATTCGACATATTTGGCAGCGACGCCGGCTACCGCGATGTCGATGAAGCGGGTTTCGAGGACATCTACGGCGAGCAGACCGCGACTATTGTTTGGGGCGCGCTGGCGGAGTTGGAGGCGCTGCCTTTTATCTGGAATACTTTTCCCTTTCATCCCTGCAAGCTCGGCATCCCGCGCAGCAATCGCAAGCCCCGGCGGTCGGAAGCGGAAAGGGGCGCGGTATTTCTGCGCGAGGCAATGGAGATAATGCGCATTCAACGGGTGATCGCTGTGGGCAATGTCGCTTTCGAAACGCTGGAAAAGATCGGCATCAATTGTGACAAAGTGCGGCATCCGGCTCAGGGCGGCAAAAACGAGTTTGTAGCTGGCTTGAAGCAACTACTCAGCCGCTGATCCGGCTTCGGTCTCTGTGTCCTTAGCTTTTTCCGCTACTTCCATCGGGCTTATGGTTGGCGATGTACGGCCGCCCTCTTCTTCATAGACATCAGCGAAGAGCAATTGTACGGCGCCCTGCGGAAGGCGGCTCAATTCCTTGCCGGCTTCCTGACCGATCTCCGACATCAGCGCGTCTTGCTGAGTACCCGCCGATTCAAAATAGAGTTCCAGAATACGGTAGAACTTGGGCGCGCCCTGCGGGCTGCCGGTGATATGGACCACCTGCCGGCGCAGAATATGAGGCATCCGTTCCACTAATGCCAGAAAATCTTGATAAACGTTTTCGAAGTTTTCAGGGTCCTCGGGTTGATCAAATACGATCATGAACTTGATCATCGCAGGCTTTCAGTTCGGTGGCCGGCTCGTAGACCATACCATAGGCGACAAAAGAGCGATGTTCAAGCATTGATCGGCTTTCGGCGAAGGCTGGCCACAGGCGGCGCTATATAGCCCATGAACGCCAGGGCAATCGCTTCAAAATCATAGTCCATCAATATATCGCCAATTCAAACCAAAATATAACCACAGAGGCGCAGAGGGCACAGAGAAAAGTTATTCTAAATGAAAATTGCGCGCTTTTTTCTACAAATGGTCTTCAGTGACAAACCACTATACCTTTCGTTACGCAGATTCAGAAGTAAATGCAAGTAAGTAATGAGAACCCGAAAAAGCGACGAGGTGTAGGGGCGTTTCGCTGAAACGCCCGAAAACAGTTAGTGAAGAAACGGGCGGCACAGCGTGCCGCCCCTACAGCACACGCATTTTTTTGCACGACTAACATGGAATTACTGAGGAGTTTTGCCTTGTAATAGAACTTAAACTTTGTGTTCTTCGTGTCTTTGTGGTGAAAAAAATTTGAAGCGATTGCCCTGCCATGATCTCCGCATCAGGTGGCAAAGCCGCGCGTTCGGTGGCACAATTTGGGGGATATTACCGAATACGATACATCAGCCGCTATCGCTGGCGGCTGACATTGCGAATAGGATCATGCCATGCCAAATCTGAAGGAAATCGGACGTTTGCCGGACCCGGGCGACAATTGCGCCATCGCTATCCGCGACCTGCCTGTGGGGACACGCGTCCAGCAGGGCGACGAGCAATATGCGCTTTCGCACAATATTCTTGAAGGGCATCGCTTCGCGGTTCGGCCTATCGGCAATGGCGAGACCCTGACCTCCTGGGGGCAGCGTTTTGGCATCGCCACCCGCGATATCGCCGCCGGCGAGTACGTGATCAACGAGGGCGTGCAAATTGAGTTGAATCGCCGTGAATTGGATTTCGAGTTGCCAGCAGCGCCGAATTTTGACAACCATATTGCCCCTTTTGAGTTTGATGAATCATCTTTTCTGCCTGCGCAGCCCCTGCCCATATACGATCATTCGCGATTCTTCGAAGGCTATCCACGGTCGGGCGGCCGCGGGGTCGGCACGCGCAATATGATTGTTGTGCTCGGCACGACTTCTCTGGTGGCTGGATTCGTTCGCACATTGGCGCAGCTCACAGCCAGTATGGCTGAGGAATACGACAATGTTGACGGGATTGTGCCGGTGGCGCATACCGAAGGGGGGCATCGCGATCCCAACAATCGCGAGTTGCTCTTGCGCACCCTGGCCGGATTCGTCGTACATCCCAACATCGGCGCAGTCGTGGCGGTGGACTACGGCAGCGAAGCGGTCACCAATGCCGACCTGCGCCAGTATCTGCTGGACAATGACTACCCTCTGGAGCATGTGATACACGCCTTCTACTCGCTCGATAAAAGCTTTGAGGTCAACGTCGAATGGTTCAAAGACTTGTTTAAGTCCTGGTTGCCCCGGGTAAACGCTACCGAGCGAAGTTTGCAATCCTTGAGTCATCTCAAGATTGCCTTACAGTGCGGGGGCTCGGACGCTTTTTCAGGCGTGAGCGGCAACCCGCTGGCGGCTTGGGTCGCCAAGGAAGTCATTCGCTATGGCGGTTCCGCCAATCTGGCGGAAACTGACGAGCTCATCGGCGCCGAGTCTTATGTGCTGGACCGAGTCGAAAGATTGGAGACGGCGCGGGAGTTTCTATCAAAAGTGGAACGATTTAAGGAATGGGTCGGCTGGCACGGGCAAACCGCCGAGGGCAATCCATCCGGCGGCAACAAATATCGCGGGCTGTACAACATTTATCTCAAGTCGCTGGGGGCGGCGGCCAAGCGCAATCCCGATGTGCCCTTGCATGATGTCATCGAATATAGCCAACGGATGACGAGCGGCGGCTTTTACTTCATGGATAGCCCGGGCAACGATTTGGAAAGCATCGCCGGTCAAGTGGCTAGCGGAAGCAACATGATCTATTTTGTCACCGGCAATGGCTCAATCACGAATTTCCCATTTGTCCCGACTATCAAGATCGTCACGACCAGCGCGCGCCACAACCTGCTGCAATACGACATGGATGTGAACGCGGGAGAATATCTGGACGGCACGCCGCTGGACGAACTCGGCGCGCGCACGCTTGATCTGACAATTGCTGTCGCGGGCGGGCAACGCTCTCTGGGCGAAAGAGCCGGGCATTACCAAGTCCAGATCTGGCGTGATTGGCAGCATACGCGCCCGGTCAATGTCACGGTGCTGGAAGATCGCTCCTATTCGGGAGAACCGCTGGACATCGCTGAGGATGTACATGCGCCCAGCGTATCGATACCCGTTTATGAGAGCCGTGGCCAAGTCACCACCGAACAGGTCGGCATGGTGCTGCCCACGAGTTTGTGTTCCGGCCAGATCGCCCGGATAACCACCGACACGCTCAACAGGACGGATTTGGCGGATTCCGCCGGACTGTCGCGATTTGTCACGCTCGTGCATACGGAGGGTTGCGGCGGCACCGTCGTGCCCGAATACAAAGACACATTGATCAGCTATCTGCAGCATCCCAAACTGCGGCACGCGCTGCTTTTGGAGCATGGCTGCGAGATCACGCACAACAGCTATTTTCGACAGTTAATGGGGGAACGCGGCCTCGATCCGGCGGACTACGGCTGGGCAAGCATTCAGTTGGACGGCGGAATCAATTCCGTCATGCAGAAGATGGTCCGCTGGTTCCGAGAGCGGGTCGACGGCGACAGCGTCCCTTCGCCTAGTCCTGCGGGCATGGAGGCATTGCGGCTGGGATTGTTGTCGGCTGGGACGATCAGCGACAGCGCCGGGCGTGGTCTGGCGGATTTGTGCAAAATGATCGTGCGCGGTGGGGGCACTGTCGTCGTCTCGGACAAAGACAGCTTGCTGGAGGGCGCATTTATGCGCGAGCTGGGCATAAACGAGGAAACCCCCGCGACATTGGGTTACGGTCAGCTGGCGGTGAAAGCCGGCTTCCATGTGATGGCCAGCCCGCGCCAGCATTGGAGCGAGACGCTGACCGGCTTGGGCGCGGCCGGCGTAGAACTGATGTTGGGCGTAAACGAAGGCTATGCGCTGGCGGGGCACCCGCTGGTACCCGTGTTGCAAGTGACTTTCGGCGCGGGATCGGCGGAGGATCTGGACGCGGTATTGCCATCTGATGGCGACCCCGCGGCGACCTTGCTTGACTTAATCGTAGATACCTTGCGCGGCGACCATGTCCCCAAACATGAACTGACGGGCACGCACGATTTCCAGGTCACTCGTGGAATGATTGGCGTTTCGTTCTGAGCGCCGATGGCGACTAACCGCGCCTCAGAGCGAGGTCGCGCCAGAAGCTCGCGATCTGCTCGATCAGTTCAGCCTCGCTGATGTACGTGGCATCAAATTCGACCACGTTGTCGGCTTGGCGTATTTTCCACTCGCGCTGCAATTCGCCGATGGCCAGCGATCGCTCGACCGCATCGTGATAGCGGGCGCCAAGAGTCAAGTGAATACGTCGTAGAACAGAATCCAGTGATGCCACCAGGCAGACGACAACGCCGTTTCGCTGTATTTCTTCCAGGTGTCCGCTGTTGACAAGCGTGTTGCCCGAGACGCGAATCAGCGCGCGACGGTACAGGGCGACGTCATCCATGACTTCTGTTTCGATGGCTTTCAGCCGCTGTTCGCCGTATTGTGAGCGAATACGGTCGATGGTATCGCCGAAGCGCTCTTCGATTCGACGTTCGACATCGATCAGCTCCATGCCAAGTTGCTGCGCCAGTTGTCGCGATATACGGGGTCTATTTGGTTCGATGTAGCCAGTGATGATGAGGTTAAGATCGCCGTGGAGTGAGAGTTCACTGGCCATTTTTGCGCCAGTCCGGATACCAGTTGTCCAGCAGGCTCGGCAACTCAGCCAGCGAAGTCACGATCGCGTGAGCTTTGGCGAGATGCCTGTTGTCGCTTGCCCCTGGGTTCAGCCGGCGCACGGCGCGCATGCCGACTGCCTGCGCGCCGGCGACGTCCGCGACGGGATTGTCGCCAACAAAGACGGTTTCCTCTGCCAGCGTGCCCATTTTCTCCAAAGCGAAGCGGAAGATGCGGGAGTGCGGTTTGAGGTAACCGACATCGGCGGCGGAAAGCCGGCAATCGGAAAAATAGTCAATCAAGCCGTGTTCCCTCAATTCGTTGTCGCGCATCCACATCGGCAGCGACGCATTGGTGACGATTCCGGCTCGGATTCCGTTGCTGCAGAGCAATTCAAGCGCGGGCGGCACGTCCGGATAGACGACCGTCCCGGGCACGGCGCTCCAATCATAAGCCAAAAGGACTTCGTCAAGGCAGGAAGCCGCTTCGGCAACGCCCATGTCGATCAAGGTTGACAGCAGGATATCTGGCATTACCGGGGCGCGCAGATTCACGCGCGCTGCGGCCCAAGCGTCCCGCGTTCGCTCCGTGTAGGTATCGACGAGGCTATCAAGATCGGTCAAATCGTGCTTCGTATGGGCGTTTACGAAAGACAGGACGCGGGATAGCCGCTTCGCCTCGAGTTCCCGCCAGCCGAGCGTAACGCCGCTCCAATCGATCAGGGTATCGTCGAAGTCGAAAAGAACGGCTCGCAACTGACGGGACATTTTGCTCAGCTTCCGCTAGATTGCCTGGCAGCGCGTTTCGCCTTGCGCTCGAGGGCTTTGCGCCTGCGCTCTTCGCGCTTGGCATCGTCCTCGTTCCAGGGTGTGGGACCATCAGAAGGGGGTGGCGGAGCCGCTTTTGCGGGCGCAGGTTCTGCCTGGGCCTCCGCCGCGGCGGGAGCGAGCGTTTCCGCCTCTGGGATCGGTTCAGGCAATACGGCGTCATAGGCGAACGATGCGATCGCCTTTGCCGCTTTATCTTCGTACTTGTAGAAGTCATCAGCGTCGACGGCCTCTTTCATTCGCCAAGTCAAAGCGGTGGCTTCCAAGCCGCTTTCCAACCCGCTGTGGCGGGGATGCCAACCGAAACGGTCGCGCAGCGCGTCGCTATTGATGACGATCTCTCTTTCGAGCAGTTTGTCGCGGAAGGTCTTCTGACGCAGCGCAGTCAGCAAGCCATCGCCCGCGAAGCCCGGGGCACTCAAGCCGAGAGCATCACATGTGGCCCCCACAAATTCGTCGGGACTGCGAGGTTCATCATCGGCGGCGTTGATCGTCTCAACGCCGTTGACGTCGCCTTCCGCCTCCAGCAAGGTGACAATAGCCGCTGCAAGGTCATCCTCGTGAATCCAGGAGGCTGGCTTCGGGCCAGAGGGCAAACGTCGGGATTTCTTGATTGACTTCGCCAGCGCCGCTGTAGCGGCGCTGTTGCCGCCGTAGATGTAAGCACTGCGAACGATAAATCCATTCAAGCCGCTGTCCCGCAAAATCGACTCTGCTTCCAGCATTGGGGCATAGTCGCTATCGCGCGCGTCGCGGTCGCCCTCTTTGGCGGCGGCGCGCGCAGCCTCGTAAAGATAGCCGAAGCTGAGCGAGACGACGCGATGGACGCCATGAGCCTTCGCCGCTTGAACCACCGCTGCCGTGAAGGACAGCAGTTGATCGGCGCAAGCGGCATAGTCGGAACTTGCCTGCGGCAAACCGCCGTAAAACTGTGGACCGGCATGCACGACGGCGTCGGCTTTCGCGAGTTGCAAATTGCTAAGCACCTCGCTGGCGCGGCTGAGGTCAGGGTAGACCGGCAGCGCTCCCGCAAGGCGCACCGCCAAGGCGCCTTCGGCATCGCAAGCGGTCGCCACGACTTTGTGCCCTCGTCTCATCAGCGCGCGTACCGTTGCCAAACCAACGTCTTCAGCGCCGCCGGTGACAAAGACGTTTAGTGATTGTTTCGCTTCCGCCATCACGACCTCGCTCTCAGTGACAGACACCGCGCGCTATTATGCCATAGAATGGCAGCGTTTGGCACGGGTAATCGGGGCCGTCGCCCCTGCATTAGGGCATGGCAATTCAAACGGGTTGGGGGGGGGAAATCCTAAGATTTCCCCCCCCCAACCCTGTTGCCGAAACCTTCTGTCCGCAATCCGAGGTTGCATGCATGGTTTTCTATAGGCGCAACCCTTTCATACCGTGTCACGGACATATTCCGCGCGCTTGTGGTGAATTCCTGTGAAGAACTCGTCAAAGGGTGATATGCTTTCATAAATCGTGGGACATTCTGCCAAAACATTAGAATGCGCCTCGCAGCCCAGGGCATGTTGACAGACTTGTCGAAGGGCGCTACTATTGATTTCGTCAATGGGGGCCTATAGCTCAGTTGGGAGAGCGCCACAATGGCATTGTGGAAGTCAGGGGTTCGAGTCCCCTTAGGTCCATCGAACTGCCGGAGCGGAGATCTGCTGGAATGTCGACCCATTGAAAGGGCAAACACGTGGCGAAGCACAAGCGTAATGTCTGGGACGAGTTGCTGGAAGTGGGTCGGCGCATATTGAAGGAGATCGACGACTTTCTCGATCCCAAAGCGCGGCAGCCGCGTAAACCGGCGCGCGTTCCGGTACCGGTAGGCAAGAGCCGCGGCAGCTACGATAAAGAGTAGGCAGCGTGGACAGGATTGGTTTTGGCGGCGCAGTTCCAATGAACTGCGCTTTTTTGTTGGCGCGCGTCTGTCGCCTTTCGCTAACATCACCGGCGGCCAGCGGCGCAAGACACTATGAGGAGGCTCTCCGTGGCGGAATTCTCGATTATTGACGGTCACAACGATACCTTGTTGCGCTTTTACCAGAATGAAGATGTCAACCTGACCGATTTTTTCACCGAGATGAAGGGCGGTCATATCGACTTGGTACGGGCGCGAAAGGGGGGATTCGCCGGCGGATTCTGCGCGGTCTTTGTGCCCAATCCCAAACGGCGCATCGACCCTGACAACATGCCGGATTTGCGCAAACCCTATACATCGCCCGCGGTCGAATTCACCTTTTCGCAGGCAGCCGTTCTGGGTCAGGTTGCCGACCTTTATCGGCTGGAAGCGCTATCGGAAGGACAGGTCAAAGTAGTTCGTACCGCGAACGATTTGCAAGCCTGCGTAGACAACGGCGTCTTCGCCGCCATCTTGCATTTTGAAGGGGCGGAAGCCATCGACGAAGACCTGAACGCGCTGGAAGTCTTTTATCAAGCCGGTCTGCGGTCGCTGGGCATCGTCTGGAGCCGTCCCACCATCTTCGCGCATGGCGTGCCCATCGCCTTTCCTTCGTCGCCCGATATCGGACCCGGCTTGACCGAGGCCGGGGCGCGTCTGGTCAAGCGCTGCAACGAACTCGGCATCATGATTGATCTTTCGCACATGAACGAGAAAGGCTTCTGGGATGTCGCCGCGCTCAGCGACGCGCCACTGGTCGCCACCCATTCCAATGTGCACGCCATCTGCCCGATCTCGCGCAATCTCACGGACAAGCAACTGGACGCGATCAAAGCCTCGGATGGCATGGTTGGCTTGAACTTCGCCACGGGTTTTCTCAGCGAAGACGGCGCCTGGGATAGCGACCGTCCGCTGGATATTATGGTGCGGCATCTTGACTACCTGGTGGAGCGCCTGGGCGAGACGCGCGTGGGACTGGGCTCGGATTACGATGGCGCGCGCGTGCTTGATGAGGTCGGCGATGTTTCGAAATTGCCCAATCTGATCGCTGCGCTCAAGAGCGCCGGCTACAACGACGACTTGCTTCACAAGCTGAGTCATCAAAACTGGGTTCGCGTACTGCGCAAAACCTGGAAAGATTAGCCGATGCCTTGGGCGTCACTCATAGACATTGAATCGCTCTATCGCCTGGTCTGGATCCCAGCAGCAGTTGTCCAGATCATACACTTCAATATCGCCGCTGGGCCAGTGCCCCACGCATACCTTCCCGTAGGGGCAATCGTAGCCGAGGCGGTAGCGGCCACGCCTAATGCTTGGTGACTGCGGCGCGGAGGCTTGGGTCTGGCTGGACGTCCTCACGCTGCCGCTTGTTGAAGTGGAGCGCTGCTGGCTGCTGCTTGACGACGAGGACTGCCGGCTGCTGCTGCTTGACCAGGAGGACTGCCGGCTGACACTTGACTGAGAGCCGCAGGGAGGAAAACCCGCCCGGGCTCTCGCTTCGCACCAGCCCCTTTTCCAATCCTCATCGGATCTGCAATTCGAGCCCCCCTCAAAGCAAATATTGGGATCATTCGTGGTGTCCGCATCAGTCCAGCGCGGATCATCAAATCTATATACCGACTGCGCGATCAATATTTCCCCGCCACTCGCCAGCGCTAGCAAGAATACAAGAAGGAATAACAGGCTCATCTTCATTTTATAATGCCTTCCACTGTTAATATAAAGAAACACATATCAAAACAGTCCGCGCCGCTTGGGGGAAGCTGACCGCGCAAGCGCAAGCGCGGCCGCCAGTTAACCTCAGTTGCCATTCGTCTCGACGTAGTCGGCAGTTTATGATATATAACCGACAGAGTATACATCAAGAGATAGTAAATTCCAAAATGACGCTATGTGACCAGAGCAATCGCACCAGACTTTTCTTAGCCACCGAGAGCGCCGATATTTAACCGCTTATCTGCAAAAAGGGAGGCAATGTAGGGGCGTCTCGTTGAAACGCCCGCCAATAGAAGGTCATTTTACAGGGCGTCTCACGAGACGCCCCTACACTTTCCGGATTTATGTTGTATTTGACATATATTGGTTTTGATGCGATTGCTCTGTGTGACTTATTCTTGCCCTAAATTCCTCTTGCCATCTCTATGGCCAGGGGAGCGGGGAGGGGGCTTGTCGAAGGGTCAAGGATTTCAGCGCTTCCGCGGCGCATTGGCAGTTTACAGAGGTCTCGATTTGTGTTACGTTCATTGGCGGAATAGACGAAAGCAAGCGTGAGATGAAAGCGAAAATGATGATGGGCTTCGGGGTGGCCCGCTCTTTCCTTATCTAGCTGAGTGTCTTTGCGCGTTCGCCTCCCCGCCACACCAGACTCTTCAATACCCTGAATCAAAGATCATACGCGATGCCCGCGCGGCGCCCGCTGTTGGACGGCGCAGGCTGCGGGCGTATGCCGCGCAAATTGAATGAAGCGAAGGAAAGACAAATCCAATGACAGAGAGCTATCAACCGCATCAGATTGAAGTTAAATGGCAGCGGAAATGGGACGAGACGCAGATCTATCGCTCCCAAGTGGATTGGGACAGACCAAAGCACTACGCCCTGACGATGCTGCCTTATCCATCGGGGGATCTGCATATCGGCCACTGGTTCGCCATGACGCCCTCCGATGCTCGCGCGCGCTGGATGCGTATGCGGGGCTATAACGTATTGTTCCCGATGGGCTTTGACGCCTTTGGCTTGCCCGCGGAACAGGCGGCAATCTCGCGCAATATCCATCCCTGGAAATGGACTTACAGCAATATCGAGCGCATGCGCGAGCAACTGCGCAGCATGGGCGCGATGTTTGATTGGGAACGAGAAGCGATCTCCTGCACGCCGGAGTACTACAAATGGTCCGAGTGGTTTTTCAAGAAGTTTTATGAAAACGGCGTGGCTTATCGCGGCTCGGCGCTGGTCAATTGGTCGGAAAGTTTGCAGACTGTTCTGGCCAACGAGCAAGTCATAGACGGGCGCGATGAACGCACTGGTCAGCCGGTCGTTCACAAGATGATGGAACAATGGTTTTTCGCCATCACAAAATACGCCGACGAATTGCTGGATTTCGACATCCTGGACTGGCCCGAGCCGATCAAGATCATGCAGACCAACTGGATCGGCCGCAGCGAAGGCGCGCGCGTCAGCTTCCGCACCGAGGTCGGGGACCATCCCATCGAGATATTCACCACCCGGCCCGATACGCTCTGGGGATCGACCTTTATGGTGCTGGCTCCCGAACATGATCTGGTGGGGGTGATCACGACCGAGGAAGCGCGCGCGGCGGTCGAAGCCTATGTCCAGCAGACCGCGGGCGAGACCGAGATCGAACGCATGCTGGAAGACCGCGAGAAAACCGGGGTTTTCACCGGCGCCTACGCTATAAACCCGGTCAACGATGAGCGCATTCCCATTTGGATCGCCGATTATGTCATGATAACTTACGGCACGGGGGCGATCATGGCGGTGCCGGCGCACGACCAGCGAGATTTCGAATTCGCGCGCGCGCAGGATCTGCCGATCAGAGTTGTCATCCAGCCCGCCGAAATGGAGGCGTTGCTGGGCGCCGAAGACATGGCTGAAGCCTATGACGGACCGGGGACCATGGTCAATTCCGATGCCATGGACGGCAGCGTGAGCACCAAGGACAAAGGGCGCGCGAATCCGGCGATAGGGCGGGTGATTGATTGGCTGGAGGCCACCGGCAAAGGCGAAGAATCGGTCAACTACCGACTGCATGACTGGCTGATCAGCCGACAGCGCTACTGGGGCAGCCCTATCCCGGCGACTTACGATGACGGCGCGATAGAAATGGTCGCGGATGAAGATCTGCCAGTGGTCTTGCCCGAGGACGTCGATTTCATGCCCACCGGGCGCAGCCCCCTGACCTATCACGAGCCCTTCTTCAAGGTCAACGACAACGTACGGCGGGAAACGGATACGCTGGATACCTTTATGTGTTCGTCCTGGTATCAGTTGCGCTATTTGTCGCCGGACAACGACGCCGCGCCTTTTGACGCTGAAGAAGCGGCTTACTGGCTGCCGGTGGATGTCTATACCGGCGGCGCCGAGCACGCGGTGATGCACCTGCTGTATACGCGTTTCTTCACCAAGGCGCTGCGCGATATCGGCGTCTTTGACGATGCCTCCGCCGTAATGCGCCAAAAGGGTCGCGATCCGGAGCGCGCCTTCGACGAGCCCATGACCGTGCTGCGCAATCAGGGTCAGGTGCTGGGCGCCGAGCGTCAGGGGGACTATGTGTTGTGCAGCGGCAGATTGGTCGGTGGAAAGATGCTGGCGAATCGCGTAGAGGCGGTCGGCTGGAATGAGGTGCCAGCTGGCTTCGACGGGTACTTCGGCGAAATCGTCCACCGCACCGAGAATGTCATTCGTTTGGATATGGCGGGTGTCACGCAGTTGGTGGAGATTCTGCCCGATGCCGAGATCATCATTCCAGCTATTGCTGGCGAGAACAACGTCAATCAGTTGCGGCATCATCTGGAGATCCAGCGCATGTCCAAAAGCAAGGGCAATGTCGTTAATCCCGATGAACTGGTCGAGAAATACGGCGCCGACGCCGTGCGCTGCTACTTGATGTTCAACTTCGATTGGCAGAAGGGCGGTCCCTGGAACGAGAACAATATCAAGGGTCCGCAAGGATGGCTGCATGACGTCTGGGAAATCGCTACGGAGGGCGCGCCCGAGGTCGAGGGCGATCCGGCCGGGGAACGGGACATTGAACGCAAACTGCATCAGACAATCGCGGTGGTCAATCGGGGATTGGAAGAGTTCAGCTTCAACACCGCCATCGCCGAGCAGATGAAGTTCAAGAATGCGCTGAAGGCGGCTTTGCGCGAGCGCCGAATCGGGTCCGAGACCTGGAAGGATGTGATGAACCAGTTGATCCGCCTGATGGCGCCCTTCGCGCCCCATATGGCGGAGGAACTGTGGGAGCGACTGGGTTTTGAATACAGCGTGCACCTGGGACCCTGGCCGGCCTATGACGCCGACAAGGCGCGCGAAGAACAGGTGGAGCTGGTGGTGCTGATTAACGGCAAGCCGCGCGGGACAATCGAGGTTGCGGTGGATATCGAGCGGGAGCGCGCGCTGGAGCTGGCTTTGGCCAGCGAGGCGGCGCAGCGGAGTCTGGCAGGCAAAGCGCCCCGGCGGACGATCTTCATACCGGGCAGAAATGGCACGGATCCCAAGGTCAATATCGTCGTGTAACGCGAGATGCCCCGCCTTGAGCGCTCAAGACGGGGCATCTGCAGACAGGATTTGTGTCCTTGTAGTTTACTTTAGCCGCAGCCGCCGCGCAGGACCTTGCGGAAATAGCGGCTGATGTAGCCCGTCTTGCCCTCGAACTCGACCTTGTACCAGTGGCCGTTTATTTCAAAAGCCGGCACTTCGGAATTCTGCCAGACCAAGCCGATGATCTCCCCGTCCGGCTCGGCGCGCAAGAAGAGCGTCTCCACCAGCTTTATCAGACAGTTGTTCAAGGGAATAGAAGGTGTCTCGACTGACGCGGGAGGCACTGGGTCGGCCGGTACAATTGGCTGGTCGAGTTCCATCGGCTCGCGCAGCAGCGCCACTGTGCCGGCGCTGTTGATCAGTCCACAAGTCATGCCATTGCGCTCGAAGGACAATAGCGGCATGAGCTTGCGGGGCGTGTAGGTGGCATCCAGGAAAACCAGCGTACCCTCATTTTGGAAGCAGACCTCAACCCGGTTCGGCACTTCGCTCCATATATCAACCGCGGCGACAACGTCATGTTCGATCACATCCGTCCGCCCGATGGCGCTCTGATCGACTACCCGGCATTGGGTCAACATCGTGTAACCACTGACGGCGATCGTGGACGGCAAGTGAGGACAGGTTATCGGCGGCGGCGTTATCTCGGATATTTCGGCATCTCGTTTCTTAGATTTCGTTTCAGTGCGGACTGTGATAGTGCCCTGAAACTCAACACGCTCGATCTCATCGTAAAATGAGACTTTGATAAGGTACCTTGTATTGGGAAGCAAGCTCTTGACTTTGAAGGATGTGCTCATAGTGCTCCCAACGCGTCTCAGTTCATCGTCATTGATTTCCCGATAGTGAACTTCATAATTTGGGCCCCAAGGCACAGGGTCCCACTTGATCGTGACTTTAGTAGCGCTGATGTCCTTAACTCGAAGGTTAAGTGGATCTGCTTGAGCCAGCGCTGCGTTTGCGCCCAGCAGCATCGCGGCAATGGAAATGAAGAGGGCGATTCTGAACACTTTTGCAACTTGTCGCTCGGACATCATTCTCTCCTGTCGCTAAGTAATCCTTAAGCGCTAGATTAATAGACGGCATCCCGACGGTCAAGCAAATTGGCTCCATAGTAGGCGAGGCGCGTATCCCCCGTAGGAATGCGGTAGGTTTCCACTGCCGGCATCAAAGACGCCCCGCCTGGAAGATTCCAGGCGGGGCGTCTTTGAACTTGGCGATGGCTGCGGCTCAGTCGCAGTCGCCGCGCAAGACTTTGCGGTAGGAGCGGCTGATATAGCCCGTTTTGCCCTCGAACTCAATCTTGTACCAGTCGCCGTTTGCCTCAAGAACCGGCACTTCGGAATTTTGCCAGACCAAGCCGATGATCTCTCCGTCCGGCTCGGCGCGCAAGAAGAGCGTCTCCACCAGCTTTATCAGACAGTTGTCCGGGGGAATAGAAGATGTCTCGACTGGGTCGGGAGGTACTGGGTCGGGAGGTACAATCGGCTGGTCGAGTTGCATCGGATCGCTCAGCAGCACCACTGTGCCGGCGCGGTCGATCTGTCCGCAAGTCATGCCATTGCGTTCAAAGGACAATAGCGGCATGAGCTTGCGCGGGGCATAAGCGGCGTCAAGGAAGACCAGGTACCCCCCATTGTGAAAGCAAAGCTCGACCCGGCTCGACACGACGCTCCAGATATCAACGGCGTCGGAGAATCCTTGCACGATGACATCCTCGCGCCCGACGCCATCCCCGCCTACGCGCCGGCACTGCGTGTTGAAGCCGTAGCCGAAGATAGAGACGCCGTCAGTCAGTTCGGGGCAGGTCTGGACAGGCGGACGCAGCGTCATCAGCTTTTCGGGCTCGGTCGGTTCTTCAGGCTCGTCCTGTTCTTCCGCTGGCTCTTCTGTATTTTCGGGATTGTTGTCTGGAATGTCCTCAATTTCATCAAATTCCGCCAGCGCGCTCGTTGCCGCGAAGAACATCGCGCAGATCAAACACAGAACCATTAGCTTGCGTGACAATTGTAGGAACACGACAATTTTCCTTTCATACTCCATGCACAGAACCAATCATAATGATGGAAAATGCGGGGGACAAGTTAATCAAAGGCATGGTGGGCAAGGCACATATCAGCCGTAGGGAATGGGTAGGAATGGCATTGCCAGCAGCGTGTTAGCGCTGCTGAAGCAAGCATCTGAGGGGTGTATTTCAATATTTTGGCAGGATGCTCTAGGAACTACAAAAGCGCATCGCCCTTTGACGGGTTCTAGGTACGGATTCACCACAGAGGCACAGAGCGCACAGAGAAAAGCCATTCAAAATGAAAATTGCGCGCTTGTTTCTACAAATGGTCTTCAATGACAAGCCATTATCCTCTTTGGTACGCAGATTCAGAGGGGTTTTGCCTTGTAATAAAACTTAAACTTTGTGTTCTTCGTGTCTTTGTGGTGAAAAAAATTTGAAGCGATTGCCCTGCCCCATCTGAGGTCCCGTTTGCCTTTTCTGGTAAAAAAGGCTAAACTAGCGGTATCGTAAAATATGAATTGAGCGAGAGGAATAAACTCATGCAAGAAGGCGGAATGGACATCGTCGTCAAGTACTGCGCCACTTGAGGACACCAACCTATTGCCGTCAGTTTGACGGACGAAATCTTGAACGAACGCGAAATCGAATACTTCGTCAGCAGTTGGAACTTGGTCCCCGGCACTGGCGGCGTATTTGACGTTTGGGTCAACGACGAACTGATCTTCTCCAAGAAGGAACTCGGTCGTCACGCCGAACCCGGGGAAATCCGCAGCGGGATCATGGGCGTGCTGAATACGATCCGCCCGGCGAACTTCGAATTGGCCGGCGATTAGCCAGCAGAATTGTCACCGGCGCAATTCTCTCATTTTGAGCCCCAAAAACATGCCAAGCCCTGCGACAGGCTCTATTAGATTTGTAATACTGTCAGCAATGGCTTGGCATGTCGTCTACCTTGTTATACACTGATATGTAGTAGTGAGCGCCAGTGCGCGCTTGTGAACCGTATCTTTTCGTCAAACGCGATTTGTTCGAAATAAAGGAGGAAGTTTCAAGATGAAGCGTCTGATATTGGTTGCATTACTTATCGTTGCCGTGTTCGTCGTGAGTACAGGGCTTACAGTTGCGCAGGATGGGCATATTGTCCAGCGCATTCGCGATCGCGGCGAGTTGATCTGCGGCGTGAACTCGGTATTGCCTGGCTTCGGTACACAGAATGACGCCGGTGAATTTGAAGGATTTGACGTGGATATCTGCCGCGCCGTCGCCGCCGCTATCCTTGGCGACGCCAATGCGATCGCCTTCCGCCCGCTCGCCGCTGCTGAACGCCCGACCGCTCTCGCCAGTGGTGAAATTGATATGCTCAGCCGCAACACCACCTGGACGCTCAGCCGCGATACCGAATGGGGCGCGACTTTTGGTCCCACGACCTTCTATGACGGTCAGGGTATCATGGTCAAGATTGACTTTGGCGTGAGCACCATCGATGAACTCGGCGAAGAAAGCATCACCATGTGCGCCACCGCCGGCACCACTACCGAACTGAACATCACCGACAAGGCTGACGCGCTTGGCGCGGACTGGGTATTGAGTACATTCCCGGATTTCGATGCCATCATGGATGCCTACGAAGCCGGCGCCTGCGACGCCTTCACCAGCGACATCAGCAGTTTGGTTTCGCGCAAAGCCACGTCGGCCGATCCGGCCGCGCACGTGATCTTGCCGGGCGCCATCAGCAAGGAACCGCTCGGTCCGGTCAGCCCGCAAAACGACGCCAATTTCGCCGATATCATCCGCTGGGTTGTCTGGGGTCTGCTGACCGCGGAAGAGTTCGGCATCGACAGCATGAACGTTGACAGCTTCATGGACAGCACAGACGCTGGCATCGGCCGTCTGCTCGGCTTGGGCGACAACGTGGCTGGCGACTACCTCGGCATCCCCGATGACTTCATGGTGACTGTAATCACGCAACTGGGCAACTATGGCGAAATCTTCGATCGCAACCTGGGTCCGGATACGATCTTTGGCCTGGAACGCGGCTTTAACGCCCTTTGGACGGACGGGGGCTTGATGTACGCGGCGCCCTTCCGTTAAACCGATAGCTAGAATCCCTAGCGCAATTGTTGGAGCGGGATGTGTTGCGGTGGAGCGGCGCATCCCGTTTCTTTTTCACCGAAACGAGCGATCAATTCGTTACGGGCGTAACAGATTCTGGGAGCCGCAACTATAAAATATTTGTCTAATTGTCCGCTTTTGCTTACAATGTACAGAGATAAAATTCTTATTGTAAAAATATCAATTCCGCATGCTTGGGGAGTTTCTGATGCAGATGCGCGCCGAGACGCCGGGTGAGAACGTCCTGCCCGCTGTTTTCCGGGATGGCAGGATCTTACAGGGAATCGCTCAACTTTGTTTTGTTCTCATTGTGGTTCTGTTGTTGAACGATCTCAGTACGCGCATCACCACCTCGCTGGAAGCGACCAACCAGTCCCCCAATTTTGAATTCCTGCAGAATCGCGCCGGTTTCGGCATCGCGGATTCCGGCGACTATCAGTCAAGCGACCGCTATATTGACGCCTTTCGGGTCGGCTTCATCAACACCTTGCGCGTTGTCTTGCTTGGCTTGGTCGCCACGACGGCAATCGGCATTATGGTCGGTATATTCCTGTTGAGCCGCAATTACCTGGTTCGGACCATATCGCGGGCTTATGTCGAAGTGCTGCGCAATACGCCGGTTCTGCTGCAAATTATCGCCTGGTTCTTCATCGCTATTTTTGCCTTGCCGCCACAGCAGGATGCGCTCGCCTTCCCGATAGAAGGCATTCGCAGCTTGCCTTTGCTGCAATATGCCGTGTCTTTGTTCATCATTTTTGTAATCTGGCAATACGGCGGCGGCATGCGCAACCTGATCTGGCGTACGCGCGTACGACAGGGCGGCATTGCCATTGTGGTTTTGGTCAATCTCTTGGGAATTGTGCTGGTAGGCACTGGCAGCCCGCTCGAATTCCGCCCTGGCCTCTACATCAGCATCAAGGGCGTCGCCATCTTCGAGTTGATCCCTTCGTCGATGTTCGGGATCTGGATGGTATTTGTGGTGATAGGCTTGGTTGTGGCGGCGCTCATGTGGCGCTATTTTGGTTATGTCACCGAGTCGACCGGCAAGCCAATTCCGCGCACCCGCTACGCGATTGCCTCGGTCATTGGCTTTGCATTGCTCGGATGGGTGGTCTTGGGTATGCGCCCAACGCCGACGACCATCGCTGTTTTTGATGAAGAGGAAGACACCACCGTCGAAATGCCCTACGAGGATGCCTTCCAGTCGGGCCTTTTGACCATTGAACAAGAACTGGAGTATACGCGGCAACCCTTGATCTATCGTCCGCCGACCCTGGATCGGCGCGGCCGCAATATCGAGACCGGTATCGAGATTTCGCCCTCGTATCTGGCGGTCTTCCTGGGCTTGGTGATTTATACCTCCGCGTTCATAGCCGAAATCGTGCGGGCGGGCATTCAGGCTGTCCCCAAGGGACAGCTTGAGGCATCGCGGGCTTTGGGCATTTCTCAAGGCGAGATGCTGCGCCTGATCATCTTGCCGCAGGCGCTGCGCGTGATTATCCCGCCTTTAGGCAATCAGTATCTCAATCTCGCCAAGAATTCCAGCTTGGCGATCGCGGTGTCCTACACGGATCTCTATCAGGTATCGAATACCATCATCAATCAGTCAGGGCAATCCGTGACCGGCATTGTGATGATCATGTTTTCCTATCTGTTTATCAGCCTCTCGATCTCGCTGGTGATGAACCTGGTTAATCAGCGATTTCAATTGGTGACAAGGTAGCCAGACCATGGCGGAAGACAAAGGCATAGGCGTCAAGCAATCGATCATCCACTATGACGACGAGCCGGCAAGGCCGCCGCCGAAGCTGGAGGTGGGTCTGCTCGCCTGGCTGCGTCAAAATCTCTTTGGATCGCCCGCGGATATCGTCGTTTCAATCCTTATGTCGATTCTGGTTTTGGCGTTGGTTATAGGCTTTTTTGATTGGGCGATACGCACCGCCAACTGGTTTACCATCATCAATAACCAGCGCTTGTTCATGATGGAGCGCTTCGAGCGCAGCCTGGAATGGCGGCTGGCGCTCACCGTATTGCTATCGGCTTTGCTAACGGGGGTCAGCTTCGCGGCCTGGGCGCGCCAGTCGGTGGTGCGTATGCTGACAATCATCACGCTCGCGGCCTTGGTCCTGATGGCTGTCTTGCCGCCGCTGATCAATGCGACGATCCCGCAGCCCAAGTCTTATTTGACATCGGGCAATGTCGACATCATTGACCGCGCCTCGTCGTTGACGCCGCAAAAGCACCTGGCATTTATCGCGCAAGCGGGGGAGACCGTTTCCATACAGTTGGCGCAGGAAGAGGTCGCCGATGTCGAGACGCTCAGCAATTTGGCGGGCTTCTCCGACCGCGCGGCCAACGCCTTGGGCAATGCGGCAAGAAACCGGCTCACGCAGATTGAATTGACCAGTGAGACATTCGACCGCATGGTCAGCCGGGAATTGACGGAAGCGCTTGAAGAGCGAACACGGTTAGCCATCCGCACCTTTAGCCGTACTAATGACATGCAAGCGTCTACCTTCGAATACATCGGCTATCTCGGCGACTACTTCACGGCTTCCGAGGCCTCTATCGCCGAATTAAAAGCCTGGCTAAAGCGGCTGCGGGAGGCGCTCAACGGGCTTGGCAATCCCGAAGATGCCATTCAAGCCGCCGCAAGCGCCGTCGAAGCCGCCGTGGCGAACCTGACGGCGGCCGACCCAATGACTGCCGAGGCTCGTGCAGCCTTCATGGAGTTGACGGCGGCGGTTCAAAGCAGCGCCCAGATCGAGGAGCTGGGGGAGCGGTTAATCCTGGATTTGTCGGAGGATTTGATCGGCCAGCCCGACCAGGCTGACGAAGATGAAGATCTCATTCAACCGGTAAAGTGGGAAGAGCAATTCCTGCGGGAAATGTTTGTGCGCCTGCTGACGCCACAATCGGTGGTCGATATCTACGATTTGGGTCAAACGCCGATGCAGGTCGCGATCCACAATGCGGAGACTTTTGAGATAGTGGCGGAGGGCGTGGTCAGCCGGGCAGGGGAGACGGTCTCTTACCAGATACCGCGCGACGGCTGGTATATCTTGTCGAAGGACGCGGCAGCGGGCGAAACGGGTACTGGAATCCTGGCGGTACGCGGCATCTTTCCGATCGTCGAGCGCACCTTGAGCGCGTCAGAGTCGCAATTTGTGCGGCTGACCGACAACGAGTTGGAGATTTTTGGCCTCCGGCCGCAGATCGAGGGCAAGGACGCGCCGATCATCGCTTTGATCGACAACCAGTTCCGCGGCTTGCGCGATTTGCCGACCTATCTGGTGCATTTCATCCCGCTCTTTCTCGAGCAGATCGAGGTATTGCTGTTGCCGTTTTTTATCACCGTCGCCTGGGGCTATATTCTGGGGAGGGCGCTTGCGCATCTGTTAGGCGAGCAGACACTGTTCAACAGCAACAATAGCCGCGCCACGGTATTGGCTGCGGCGACATCGCCATTGCTCATCCTGTTAGCGTATTTCGCGCTTTTGGGCGGCAATGGCGCGATGGACGGCTTGCCAGCAATGATCCTGAGAATCGCTGCGGCATTTGGCACAGTGCTGCTCTTGCAACGCGTCGAAGCTTGGCTTAACCGCAGGAATGCCGGGGACGAGGCCGAAGCTTCGATAACCAGGTTGCTGATTTACGGTTGGGGCATCTACCCCTTTGCCATGTACTTGTTGGCCTCCGGCGTCGGGGGTTTATCGGGCGCCGCAATTGGCAGCATGGCGGGCGGTTTGATCTGGCTGCTGCTGATGTACTTTATTGGCCTCGGTTTTATAGGCAACGCGGGATACCTGTTATTGATCGTCGGATTCTTCCTGCAGATCGCGCAAGGCTATGTCATCAACGTTGTTTGGGAGAACTGGACGGTTGACGCTATTAGTTCGGTGTTAATCTGGATTGCTTTGGCGCTCGTAGGCGTGGGCTTGGGCTTGTTGGGCTTTGTCCGCCGCGGCAGCATTGACGCGAATGCCAAGCGTATTGGCTATTTGCTCTCTTGCCTCGTGTTTATATTCATCTTCGCCAATACAAATCTGCTTTCGCTTAGCGGCGACGGCTCTGCCGCGACTATGGTTGCTGTCGCCGCGGCCTTGTGGTTGGGCTGGATGTTCTTCAGTGGAACGCTCCATTGGTCTTCAAATCGCATCATAGTTGGATTGCTCTTGATGACGTATTTTTGGATGCAGACCTGGACGTCTGTGGATCGCTGGTCAAGCATTTATTTCATCATCTGGCTGGGGGCGGGCGCGCTGGCTTTCAAGCGCGGGGAAAGAGCCCAAGGCGATAAACTCAAATGGAAACGCGATGCCAGCGGTCCGATATTGTATCGCTATCCCGAGCGAATGATGGGCGCGATAGCGCTCGCCTGGTTCATTGTCCTGCTCATTATCCCGAGCATCGTACTGGGCTTGGAATCGCAAGGCGCGCTGCAAGTATCGCCACAAGATTTGCTGCCGCTTTCCGACAAGCGCCTGTGGGGCGGCTTGATGCTGACGATGCAACTGACGATCCTGGGCATTGGCGCCTCCTTCCCGATTGGCTTGCTGCTGGCGCTGGGACGGCGCAGCAATCTGACTGTCGTCAAATATACCTGTATCGTCTACATCGAAACGGTACGCGGCGTGCCGTTGATCACCATTCTCTTCATGGCGGTTTTGATGGTGCCGCTGATTGATCCGACACTGGCGTCGGTGGAAAACGCGGTACGCGCCTGGGTTGGCATTACCATGTTTAGCGCCGCCTACCTGGCGGAAAACGTCCGCGGCGGCTTGCAGTCGCTCGACACTGGACAAACCGAAGCCGCGCAAGCAATCGGTTTGTCCGGCTGGCATACGACGCTTTACATCTTGTTGCCGCAAGCCTTGCGCGCTGTGATTCCGGCGCTGGTCGGACAATTCATCTCCTTGTTCAAAGACACCTCGCTGGTCTTCATCGTTGGCTTGGCAGAGATTACCGGTATCGCGTATCGTGTAGTGGCGCAACCGGAGTTCTTGCAGCGGCGGCAAGAGACCTTCTTGTACGTCGCGATCATTTACTTCGTGTTCAGTTACATCATGTCGTATATCAGTCGCCGCGTCGAGGCGACCGGCTCGGGCGCGGCTCGGGCGCAGCAGTTGTGAAATAACCTGGAGGATTTCCCGCCCGGCATACGGGATTGAGGGGGGATATTATGGAAGACGGCGCAAAGCAAGTGATGGCGGGCGACGAGCCGATAATTATTTGTCGTGACATGAACAAGTGGTTTGGCGATTTTCACGTCCTGCGCAATATCTCTCTGGAAGTCATGCCGCAAGAAGTGCTTGTTATCATTGGGCCCTCCGGTTCGGGCAAGTCGACCTTCATCCGTTGCATCAATCGGCTGGAAGAGCATCAGGACGGTCAAATCATCGTCGATGGCATCGAGCTCAGCCATGACGTGCAGAACATCGCCGATATTCGCCGGGAAACCGGCATGGTATTCCAGCAATTTAATCTCTTCCCGCATTTGACGGTGATGGACAACATCTCTCTTGCGCCGATGAAAGTGCGGCATTGGGCTCGCGACAAAGCCGAACAGCGCGCCATGGAACTGCTGGAGCGGGTGGGCATTCCCGAACAAGCTTTTAAGTACCCGGGACAGCTATCCGGCGGGCAGCAGCAGCGCGTGGCGATCGCGCGGGCGCTGGCGATGGAACCGAAGATCATGCTCTTCGACGAGCCGACCTCGGCGCTTGATCCGGAAATGATCAAGGAAGTGCTCGATGTGATGAAGGATTTGGCGCGCACTTACATGACGTTGTTGGTCGTAACACACGAGATGGGCTTCGCGCGGGAAGTCGCCGACCGCATCATTTTCATGGACATGGGACGCATCGTCGAGCAGGGACCGCCGGAGAACTTCTTCAATCCCGAAATCGAGCATCACCCGCGCACGCAGGAATTCCTCGATCAGATACTCTAGTTGTCGCTTCAGCAAGATACGTGAAGAAAAAGTCCCTCTCGCGGCGCGAAAAGGGACTTTTTGAATTGCCCTAAGAATTGAGCTTGTCCAATTCCGCTTGCAGCAGTTGACGCAGCAAATCCGGATCCCCGTTAAACACCGGTTGTTCGCCTATCAAGAACGTAGGCGTACCACGGATGCCCAGCGCCTCGCCCCGTTCAAGGTCGAAGCGCACCGTCTCGACATGAATGCCTGACAGAAAACAAGACCGCAGCGCGTCGGCATCCAGACCGACTTGCGCGCCGATTTCCAGCATGTCTTCGGCGCTCGATTGACCCTGACGCGCGGAGGTGAACAGGGCATCGTGCATGAGCCAAAACTGCTCCTGGCTCTGGTCGAGGGCGCATTGCGCGATTTCGGCGGCGGTTTGACTGTAGCCCGGCAAGACAATCGGCATATCGCGGTAAATGAAATTCACCTCTCCGTCGAAAGCCTCGATGATGTCATCAACCACGCCCTGCTCGTGCCAGCGCTTGCAGGCGCTGCAGCCGTAAGCGCCGTACTTGATCAGCGTGACGGGCGCGGCGGGATTGCCCAGGACAGGGTCAAGATACTTACGCTCAGTCAAGACCATGGTTGGCGACTCGTGACCGACCAATTTGGTATCCGGGTAAAACGCTGCCCAGGCGAACCAGAAGTGCGGGAAAGCATTGATCGAAGGCAACTGAGTTCCGGCGAGCTCGCCCGCAATTGCTGTGCCGAAGATATTCCAAGTACTGCCCGTCCCTTCGTCGACGATCGCATCGCCGTCGGCGCGGAAGCGCAGCGTCCGCCCATCAATGGTCCGTTCAAACAAACCAGCCATACCCACGTCGCGCGAGAGATCTATGCTGGCCGCGTCCAGGGCGCTGAAGGCGCCGGGCTGCCAGATGGCCACGACATCGACATCGCCCACGGTCTCATTGATCACCCGGGCTTCGGACAAGGCGGCAAAGGGAAACGCGGTACGCACATCTCCCAGCGTAACGCCGAGCACGCGTTCCGTGGCAAAGAGCCGACCGTCCGGCTCGCCAAAAAACAGAAAGGGCCGCGAGCTGCTATCGTAATTGACGTAAGGATTTGTGCCGTAGAAACGACCATTGGTCGAAAGCACTTCCCCATGCGGGTACTGCTCTTTGAATGCGCCGTAGCCCACCAGTTGCGAAGGAACAATGTCCAATAGCGCGCCGGTATGGGCGCCGACGATGCCCTCGCCAGTCAATTGCTGCCAAAGGCTCTGTGTCAGGTCGTCCCACATGATGAGATCGCTCTTGCGCAGCAAACCGCTCACGCCGAAGCGCAGCACATCGCCGCCAACCCGCCGATCGAATACGATAGCGCTATTGCACAAGGGACAGAACGTGACAGCAACGGGTGTCTCGCCAAGGGTGTCGTTGGCGATTTCATGGCGCGTCAAGATCGCCAAAGGATAGGCGCGGGCGATGCCGTCGATTTCAAGGGCAATGACCGGAGACGCGTCTTGTAGCCAGGTATCCGCCAAAGCCAAATCATCAAATGCCGGGTTGTCGATAGGCGGGATGCCGTCGCGGCCGACGCCGCCGGAAATGATCTCGCTGAAGACGCCTTCCTGGTACCGGCAAAGATCCATCAGATCCCAGACCGATTGCCAGTTTTCCAGCACTTCTGGTCTGTCGAAGGGAGCGGGCGGCGTTTCGCAGGTGAGCTGAGCGTGACCAGTCGCCGGAAGCAGCAGTGCAACAAGCGCTAGCATAATCGGGAGAATCTTGCGGATCTCTTGCATGATATGTCCTTTGTCATGAACTGTTATTCGATTGAGTACAGAATCGTTTCGGGATAAAAAGCCGCCCAAGCGAACCAGAAATGCGGGTAGGCGTTCAATTGGCTGAGGCTGCTACCCGCCAGGGGACCGTCGGTCGCCTCGCCCCAGATGTTCCAATTGCTCTCCGTTTCCCTGTCGATGAAACGGCCGGCATCGTGACGGAAGCTCAGCATTTGACCGGAAGGCAAGCGCCGGTCATACATCAGCGCCATGCCGACATCCTTTGACGAATCAATATCGCCCGCGTCAAGGGCGCTCACGGCGCCGGACTGCCAAAATATCACAATGTCGCGATCCGACACTCTGTCATTAACAACGGGACTCTCTTTCAAGGCGCTGAATGCGTAGGATACGGCTTGACCGCCGATGACGGCCCCCAGCACGCGTTCGGTCGCGAAAAGGCGATCGTCAAGGGGTCCTTTGAAGAGGAATGGCTTCGGATTGCTGTCATAGCCGATGTAGGGGTTGCGCCCGTAGCCTCCCAGCGGACCGCGCAATACCTTGCCCGCGGGGTAACGCTGCCTGAAGACCTCAAAGCTGACCAGTTGCGAGCTTATCATCCGCAGTACATAGTCGCGGTAGCGGCCGACAATGGCTTCGCCGGTGAGTTGCTGCCACCAGGTCTCCGTGAGATCGTCCCACATGATCAGGTCGCTGTAACGCAGATTGCCCGATACCCCAAAACGCAGGACTTTGTCGGCGACTCGACGATCGAAGACCACGGCGCTATTGCACAGCGGACAGAATGTCACGGCGATCGGGGCGCCGCTCACGACATCGTTGACGATCTCGTGACGGGTCAAAACCTCTAGCGGATAGGCGCGCGCGTCGCCTTCTATTTCCAGCGCGATCACGGGCGACTGCGGCGACAGTTCAACAGCGAGCGCCGCCTCAACAAATGTCGGATCATCTATCGGCGGGATGCCATCGCGCGGCACCCCGCCCGAGATCACCTCGTCCATGTCAATTGACGCGTTGTCGAAGTCGGTTTTCCAGCCGGAACCGGGACCCTGAAACAGCCCCCGCCCGAGCACAATGAAGGCAAGCGCGATCAGCACAAGAGTCGCCAGATCTTTGAAGCTTTTCTTGCGCTTGTTCACGTCCTCAGAACTCCAATATCAGCGGGCATGTCTTCCCTTGTGCAATGGCGGACTGGCATGTGCAGCGAGACGCTAAATGCCGTAGACTTCAGTTTCCGGGTGGAAAGCGGCCCAGGCAAACCAGAAGTGGGGGAAGGCGTCAACCCATTCCAACTCGCGTCCTTGCAGGTCGCCGGCAATCGCTTCTCCATAGGCGTTCCAGGTCGATCCCGTTTGTTCGTCAGTGAAGCTGCCATCGTCTTGCTGAATGAAACTCAAGGTTATTCCGTTCAGGGTGGAAAGGTACAATCCAGCGGCGCCTAGATCGGCTGCGTTGTCAATGACCGAGTCGCCCAGCGCGCTGGCGACGCCGGCCTGGAAGAAAGCCACGACCGGCTTTTCCCCGATTGAGTCGTTAATCACCCGTTGCTCGCGCAATATGGCGAAGGGATAGGCTTTGGCGATGCCATCCACGGTCGCCGCCAAGACATGATCCACCGGCGAGCCGAGCCGCGCGTCGATTTCGCCGCGGAACAGGAAGGGTCGTCCCGGACGACTGTCGTAATTGCTGTAGGGATTGATGCCATACCGGCGCGAGAAACCGGTATCGCGCGACAGCACCAGTCCTTCAGGATGGCGTTCGGCAAAGCTGGCGAAGCTGATCACCTGCGAAGGGACGATATCCAAGAGAACGCCGGCATAACTGCCCACGAGTCCCTCGCCGGTCAACTGCTGCCACCAGGTCTCGCTCTGGCGATCATACATGACCAGATCGCTATTGCGCAGGAATCCGCTGACGCCAAAGTCCAGCGCTTCGCCGTCGACGCGCCGGTCAAAGGATATTGAACTGTTGCAAAGCGGGCAAAATGTGACCGCAACCGGAATCCCGGCGATTTCGACGTTGGCGATCTCGTGCCACATCAGGATCGCCTGAGGATAGGCGCGAGCCTCGCCATCGATCTCGACCGCGATCACTGGCGAACGATCGCTCAGCCAGGCGGCCGCCTGTGAAACTGGCTCCATACTCGGGTCTGTGAGCGAAGGTATGCCGTCTTTGGTAGGATTGCCCACCAGAATCTCTGCGAAGTCGACGATGCTGTTGCAGAAGTCGGTAGACCAATTGACCGTCCGCAGATGGCGGGGACTGCAGCCTTCCTGATCCTGCGCCAGGTTTCGAGCAAAGCCAAAAACCCAGACGAGTGCGAGAATTGTCGCTACGGCGGCAACTGTAATCAATCCGCGCTGAACGAGCGCCTTGCGCATGGAAGCGGTCCTTTCCCAGTACGGTCGCTCCCATTGTAGAGAGGTCAGATTACGATACCCTTACAGGCGCGGCGCTTCCGAGCCTGGGGCGCAGTTCCTGGTGTCCAGACCTCAATCGCGGGGGCATTCATCAACATCGGGAATCGACTATAATTGCTATCGGCGCCCCTAAGAACCTAGGCGCCGCAGAGGACAGTTTCTTATGTCGCGTTCACGCGCAGGCGCCAATTTGATACTCAACGCGCTTTTTTGGGTCCTTGCGATAATCGGGCTGGTAATTGCCGGTTTTGGAATCGTTCTCGATCTGTTTCCCGGGACCAGTCCCGGCTTAAACCTGCCGCAGATTTTGGCGATCGTCGGGGGTCTCGCGCTGGCGGCATTGGCTTACGCGCTGCGACGGGAGGATCTCCGCCGGCGTCGAGTGACCGCCTGGCGCAAGAACGTACTCGCAGCCGCGGTCATCACGGCTGGCACACTTGTCGTCCTGGAACTGTTGCTGGCGGTTCTGAATATGTCGACCTATTTTCCGGCTCGGATCCCCGAACAGTATTACAGTGGCAAGCCCTGGAATATCTGCGATGAGGCCGGCTGCCACTTCGACCCGGCGGTCCTGGCGGAAGCTTGCGGGTTGGGGCGAACGGAAGGCCGCAACTGCTCCCTCAATCAACAAGGATTCCACGATACACAAGACTTTACGATGAGCGATGAATTGCTGGACGAGTTCAGGATCATTGCTCTGGGCGATTCCTTCACCTTTGGCATGACAGCTGACATGGGAAAGTCCTATATCGAGAAAATCGAGTCCGATCAGGAAAACGCGGTACTGTGGAATATGGGAATCCCGGGCACGGGAACCCGGCAGGCGCTTCAATCCTTTTCGGTATTCGGGCCGGTTATGCAGCCTCATGTGACCTTGCTCGGCTTCTACGTGAACGACTTCAAAGACAATATGGTGCCTATTCACGGCCAGAAGATGACAACAGACGCGAATGAAGAAGAGATCTGGTTCCGCTGGGAAGATCGCTGGGGGAACATCATTATGCTGGATCTGCCTTCCACCTGGTACTATCGCGAACAGCGGAAAGATCCGCCCGCGAGCGAGCTGGAGCGTCTCGTTGGCATCACGCGCCTGGGAACATTGGCGCTGCGCCTGTTTGACGTGATTGGCGACAGCGCGTATGAACGCGTTAGAACAGCCAGGGAAACGGAGGTCACGCGGGACTACCTGGAAGAATTGCGCGATACGGTATCGGCACAGTATGGGGAGCTCTTGGTATTGCTAATCCCGCATCGCAGCGACCTGGCATCGCCTGGCGGACACTATTCCACCGCTCTCCAACTCATGGCGGAACTTGAGATACCGTATATCGATCCGCGCTCAGAACTTGAAGAAACGGTCGACTACACAGCTTTACCCGATGTCCACTGGAATAACGCGGGCCACCAAAAGATGGGCCAGTTGCTGAGCCGTTGTATTAAGGCATTTCGCGCTGACGGGGACTGGTCAGATTGTGGTCATGTGGTCTTGCCTTGAAGGAAGGTATATAAAAGCCAAACGTCCCAATTCATCATGGGACGCCTGGTATATTTGGGGGGTGTCCTGGTTCCATGTGGGGACAAAGAACCCGGACGTGCGTTCACTCTAACATATTTTGTAATACGAGAGATGACGCGTCGCCTTTGCTAAACCTTCGCTTTTTCTACGCTTAGCCTACGCGACAATTTGCAGGGTTATACAGTGCTTGAATACTTCAAGCACGCTTTGAAATGGCGGATCGACGAAGGGTCTGTTGACTGCGCCGCTAGCGCCAGCGGCAGCATAACCGGCGATCGAAGATCTAGAGAATGCCGACGCACGGACGTCCAATTGCCCGGAACCCGCGTGAGCTATAGGCGCAGCGCAGGATACGCGCCGGACTGATGTAAACGCCGTATCGAGTTTCGGATTCTCTCATCGCTTGGCAATCACGTCGGCATAAGCCGCGCGACAGAGGCGAGTTGGTTGCAGGCGCAGTCCATCGCGCGATTGTCCCTATGTACTGTATAGATACCTTTTCGAACCTTCGGGCAGGGCAAAATCATGTTGTCGGGCGGGGCAATTCCGCTTCACGCAATTCATATTCTACTCGTCGGGCGATCCATCGGATCGCCCCTGCCAACTGTCAGGTGATTGCCATTCTTTGTTTCAACCGAATAAGATACACTACCACGACTTGCGGCGCGTTCCTGAAATGGGCGAATCTATGTTATCATCGCCGGAAGATCCGCACAGCCTGTAAGCTCAAACCCGCAAAGCCATGACGAAAAAGCGCAGCGTGTACATCTGCTCGAATTGTGGCAGACGAAGCTCCGGCTACTTCGGACGTTGCCCGCAATGCGGCGAGTTTGAAAGCATGGTTGAGCGCGTTGAGGAGGCGCCCAAGTCCCGCGCTCAAAGCCAAGCTTCGAGCGGCGGTCAGCGGAGGCCCCTGCGCCTTGAGGAGGTTGGTCCGGGAGAGGAAGCGCGTCTGCCGGTGCCGATCAGCGAATTCAATCGCGTTCTCGGCGGCGGCTTGGCGCCGGGCAGCCTGGTTTTGCTCGGCGGCGAGCCCGGTGTCGGCAAATCGACGCTGGTCATCGAACTGGCTGCGCTGCTGGCGCAGTCGGCCGGAAAGGTGCTCTATGTCAGTGGCGAGGAGAGCGCGAGCCAGATCAAGATGCGTGCCGAGCGCATGGGGCTGTCCGCGCGAGATCTCTTCCTGCTGACGGAGACCGATCTGGGCAATATCTTTGATCAGATATCCGCTTTGGATCCCGTGCTTGTTGTGATCGACTCGATTCAGACAACCCATATGGACGCGCTGAATTCTTCACCGGGCTTGGTAGCGCAAGTGCGAGAATGCGCCATGCGCTTGCAGTCGCTGGCCAAAGACTCTGGCGTCAGCGTGTTGATGATTGGCCATGTGACCAAAGACGGCAATATCGCCGGACCGCGGGTGCTGGAGCATATTGTTGATACCGTGCTGTACCTGGAAGGCGATCCATTTCAACAGTATCGATTGCTGCGCAGCGTCAAGAATCGCTTTGGCGCCACCAGCGAAGTGGGCGTCTTCGAGATGCGTGGGCGCGGCATGATCCAAGTGGAGAACCCCTCGCAGGTATTTCTGAAAGAACGCGTCGTCCAGGCTTCCGGTTCCGCCATCGCCATTACGATGGAAGGCACACGGCCGCTGCTGGTCGAGATGCAAGCCCTTACCAGTCCGACATCCTTCGGCAATCCCCGCCGCACGCCCAATGGCGTTGATATCAATCGCCTGCTCTTGATCAGCGCCGTTTTGAGCAAGCGAATCGGACTTAAACTGTGGGAACAGGATATTTTCGTCAATGTCATCGGCGGCATCAGGATCAGCGAGCCTGCCTCCGACCTGGCGATGGCGGTTGCCATCGCTTCAAGCTATTACGATCGCGCTGTGCCGGCGGATTTGGCGATTGTCGGAGAAGTCGGTTTGAGCGGAGAGATTCGGCGGGTCGGCCAGTTAAGCATGCGCTTGAACGAAGCGCGGAAGATCGGCTTCAAGCGCGCTCTGGTCCCCAGGCTGCCAGGCAATGCCGACGAGATCCCACGGGGCATCCAGTTGCTCCAGGCGCGTAATTTGTCGGGCGCCCTGCGGGAGGTCTTTTCGACCGACTGAATCGAGATCCTTTGACTAGGGATATTTGCGGTTGAGCAGGCGCGCGTAGGGTATCGTCTCGCGCACGTGATTGAGTCCGCAGATCCAGGCTACCGTTCGCTCAATGCCGATGCCGAAACCGGCATGGGGCACCGTCCCGAATTTCCGCAGTTCAAGGTACCATTGGTAGGCTTCGCGTCCCAAGCCCATCTTGTCGATATTTTGCTCCAGCAAGTCCAGTTCGTGAATGCGCTCGCTGCCGCCGATGATCTCGCCATAGCCTTCCGGCGCCAGCAGATCGACGCTGCGGCAGACCTCCGGACGTCCTTCTACCGGCGTCATGTAAAAGGCTTTGACGGCGGTAGGGTAGTTATAGACAAAGACCGGCTTGTCGAAGAGCTCCGCCAGCGCGGTTTCTTGCGGGCTGCCGAAATCCTCGCCCCAGGCAATTGCCAGCTCGGCTTTCGCTTCAGGATCGTCGGTCGCTTCCGCTAGCCCTTGCAGTCGCTCGACGGCGTCGTCGTAACTGATGCGGGCAAAGGGCGCCGTGATCGCGCGCAGTTTCTTCACATCACGCTCGATTATCGCCAGTTCCTGGCTATGCTTTTCCAAGACCCGGGCCACGACATAGGTCACCAAGCCCTCTTCGATGTCCATCAACTCTTCCAGGCTGCAAAAGGCGATTTCCGGCTCCAGCATCCAGAACTCGATCAGATGCCTGCGGGTCTTGGACTTCTCCGCGCGGAAGGTCGGTCCAAAGCAATAGACTTTGCCAAAAGCCATGATGTTGGCTTCGTTGTAGAGTTGACCGGTCTGCGCCAGAAAAGCCTGATCGCCAAAATAGTCGACCTCGAAAAGCGTAGTGGTTTCTTCCCCGGCCGCCGGCGTGATGATGGGCGTATCCACAAGCAAGAAACCCTGATCATCCAGCCAGTCCCGCATCGCTTTAATGATGGTGGCACGGATGCGCAATATCGCCCACTGACGGTTGCTGCGCACCCACAAGTGGCGATGGTTCATCAGAAACTCGGTGCCATGTTCTTTGGGTGTGATGGGGTAATCTTGCGCCTGCTGCAGGACTTGCAGATCTCGGATACCGATTTCGAATCCGCCCGGAATGCCCGGCGCTCGCTCGTCGGGGCGGACCTCGCCCGTGATGACAACCGAAGACTCTTGTGTGAGCCCGCGGGCAATTGCGAATGCCTCCGCGTCCATTTCTCGTTTGAAGGCGACGCATTGCGCCTGGCCGCTGCCATCGCGCAGAAGGATGAATTGCAGCCTGCCTTTGCCGGTCTTGTTGTAAACCCAACCGCGCACGGTGACTTCCTGACCTGCGTAGCGGGCGATATCTTTGATCTGTATGACTTCTGCCACGATACCTTCCTTGGTTTGCAGTCGGCGCTTTGTTCGGTCAGTATAGCATGACTGACGGGTGCGGTTAACGGTGCGGCTTCACGTCAATCACGTCTCCCTCGGCAGCGCGCAGCAGCCGATCGCCGATCGCCAAGCCCACTCCAGTTGTATCGGGAGCGCGCGCCAATATCCACTTGACGCCTCGGCTGTCAAGCGATCGCAATGCTGAAAACAAGCGCAAAGCCGCCGCATCGAGATCTGCCCCCAAGCTCTCGACTTCGGCATCGAGATCGGCAAAGCGCGTTACATCCTGCTCCAGCGTCATCACCCCAACATTGTCATGATCGTCGGCGAATGCCTTCATGGCTGCCCAGACGGCAAGATCATCGTCGCCGCGAAAGAGGATGACCTTCGCTCTCGGCGAGTAATGTTTGAGCATGCTGCCAGGCGACGGCGCGGCGGCGCCGTCGGTCAGGTACTGAGGTTGATAAGTAAGATCTGGAAGGATCGCGCGCAATTCTTCCAGCGAGACGCCGCCCGGACGCAGAACCTGCGGAGCCTCCCCAAGCAAGCTGAGAATGGTCGACTCCAAGCCGATTGCCGTGCTGCCAGCATCCAGGATGATGTCCACGCGCCCTTCTAGGTCATCGGCGACATGTTGCGCCGTGGTTGGGCTGGGGCGCGAGAATCTGTTAGCGCTGGGCGCGGCAATAGGCAGGCCGGCCGCGTTTATGAGCGCCAGGGCGACGGCGTGATCGGGCATGCGCACTGCAACAGTATCCATACCGGCAGTTAGATTGGCCGGCACATCTTCGCGCTTGTTCAAGACCAGCGTCAAGGCGCCTGGCGCAAAGCGCTGGAACAGGCGATAAGCGATCTCGGGAACCGATACCGCCAAACCCGGCAATTGGGATAAATCAGCGATATGTACGATCAGGGGATCGTTGGCCGGGCGGTCCTTGGCGCGGAAAATCTTCTCGACGGCGGCCTCGTCAAGCGCGTTGGCGCCCAGCCCATAGACCGTTTCCGTAGGGAAAGCCACCAATCCACCATTCCGGATGGTTTGGCCCGCCATTTCTATTGGGCGCGGGTCCGGGACTTGCGGATCAACCTGGAAATATGCTGTAGTGCTTGTGTATGGTTCGCGCATGTGCCTGGCGCAGCCTGCCTGATTGGATATACTCCTATTTTATAAACCAGCATTCGCGAAAGCGGAACGAGTTTGTTATTTTCGTGAGCGCGGAAATCCTTTTCGCTGGTTATGCGCCGAGCGGCTTATGCTGGAGGCGCTTGCCCGGCTTGGCGGATCCCGACGCGTTGTACCATGCGGCAGTCCTCATCCATCGCCGAAGATGATATCGGCAAGGGCTCAACGCTAAGGCTCGGTTAATGTCGCTATCGTATCATGAAAGAGACCAACGACGGAGAGAATACCCGATGACAGTATTGGTTACAGGCGCCGCCGGATATCTCGGCAATCAGATCGTCAAAAAGCTGGTCACGCTGGGCCATCCGGTGCGGGCGATGGTGCGACGCCCGGCGAAAGCACAATTGCGCCTGCGCGAAGTCGCTGCGAACATCGAAATCGTCGAGGGCGATGTCACCGCGCCGGCTAGTCTGTCCCCGGTCATGGAGAATGTCAGCGCGGTTATTCACCTGGTCGCCATCGCTATGGAAAAGGGCGGGCAGACCTACGAAGAGGTCAACTTTCAAGGTACGGTCAATGTTCTCGATGCGGCGCAAGCGGCTGGCGTTAAACGGTTCATCAATATGAGCCAGAACGGCGCCCGGGGCGATCTACCCTACCGATTCCTCGCTAGCAAAGGGCGCGCCCAGGAATATGTCGCTGCATCGACCTTGCAGTGGACAGCGCTGCGCCCTTCTGCCATATTCGGTCCGCAAGACGAATTCTTCAATACGTTCGCGCGTCTGCTGAAGTTGACGCCGATCGTATTTCCCCTGATCGGTGGGGGCAAAGCCGAATTCCAGCCGGTTTCCGTACATGACGTAGTCGAGGCTGCGATTCGCAGCCTCGACGATGAAGGCGTCATCGGGATGGAATTGGCCTTGGGCGGACCGGAAGTATTGACCTTGGGCGAAATCGAAGAGCGCATTATCGGCGCCATGAACACTTGGCGCTTGCTCGTGCCGGTTCCGGTCGCCGCGCTGCGCCCGGTAGTGAGTGTCATGGAAGCGATTTTGCCGGGATCTCCCGTGAGCGCCAGCTTGCTGGAATTGCTGGCTGTGCCGAATACTGTGCCGGACAATGCGCTGGTGACTCACTTCGGTATGCAGCCCGTGCCATTTGCGGGCGAGCATATCGCGTATCTGAAGGACAATACTATCGGCGATGCCTTCGCGAAGTTTTTCCGGGACGCTACTGTGAATTGAGCCTCAGCAAGTCTTCGAATATGCGGCGATAGGCTTCTGTCGCGGCATTGACCGAGAAGCGCGCGCAGACCTGAGCGCGCCCGGCGCGTCCCATATTTTCTCGCAAGCTGTCGTCGCGAAGCAGCTGCATTACCGCCTGAGAGAACCCAGCGATGTCGCCGGGGTCGATGAGAAATCCTGTCTCGCCCTGGCGCACTGTCTCGGCCGGACCGCCGCGGTTGGTGCTCACGATTGGCTTGCCGCAAGCCATCGCCTCGAGGTTGGCTTTGCCAAAACTCTCAAACTCAGAAGCGCAGACCACCACGTCCGCGGCCGCGTAGACATGCTCGATATCGTCACGAAAACCGATGTAGCGCAGACGCTCGCGCAGTGCGTCATTAGCGCTCGCCATCCTTACAATCTGATCCCGGTAGCGTCCATCGGCAGCTACGCCGAAGACATTATCGCCGGCCACGATGAAGCGCGCCTCCGGTACTTGCCTTGCGACAGCTTCTGCAATTGACTGAAAGCTGTGGTGACCCTTGACGCGTTGAAAGCGGGCGGCCATGGCGACCAGGGGCGCATCGCGCGCAATGCCGAGTTCGTCGCGCAAGCGGGCTCCGTCGAGATCGGGGTGAAAACGCTCGGTATCCACGCCCGAATAAACTACAGGCAGGTTTTCGACAGGCATGAAAGGGGGCTGGCCAAGATATCCGTCCCGGATAGCGATTGAACGCGCTACCGTCTTTGGTATGCCGCGGAAGAATAGCCGCTGCCAGGGTTTCGGCTTGAACCACCAACCCCAGAGCGTGAAGATGAACGGCAGTCCTGCCAGTTGAGCCGCCGGGGCGATCATGGGCAAGCTGTGATAATCGCTATGAGCGAGATCAATTCGCTCCCGCTGCAGCAGCTTGGCGAAGCGCTTGACCACGGGGAAGCGCGCCCATAAGGCAGGCACAAAGAAGGTCGTGGCGCCGCGAAAGGGGATGATGTGGACCGGACCGATTGTTTCGCGCCAGATCTCGCTCAACTGTCCGTCCGTCGGCAGCAGCAGATGGCATTCATAGTCTCCGGCATCAAGTGAACCGGCGAGCGTCAGCAGGTCTGTTTCGCCGCCGCCAAGACCGGTGTACCAGGACGCGAACAGGATACGCTTCATCGATATTTCCCGCTTTTATTCGCAGAAGGGGATGGCGAGGTACTGTTCGCGTTCGGCGCAGGTCAACTCGCGCGGTCTAACCCGTTCTCGAACCCGGTCAAGCAACTCTTCCGCGCTTTCGACTCGAATGAGCCTGTGCGCGCCATTGCCATCCACGGAAACGACCTGCCCGCCGTCTTGGCTGAGGCTGAACCCCAATACTTCATCGGGATGTTGGATGCGCTGTACCAAGGCGTCTGATGACAGGTCCCAGATCAGCAGATTATTGTCGACGGCGCCGTACAGCCAGTTTCGCTCTTCCAGAAGCTCCAGTCTACGAGCAATGACTCCGACCTCGGCGTATTCATTGAGGATTGCTCCGCTGGAGGTATCAAGCACTTGAACGCTTCCATCGACGCGCGCTAGCAGGAGATACTTGCCATGAGCCGCCAATTCGCCGTGAGCGACATCGACAAAGCTGTGGCGCTGGATTGAATCCTCTGCCAGATCGACTACAGTCAAGCCTGCCAAGCCTCCTTCCAGGCGAACAAAGAAATAGAGGCTGCCGCCGCCATCGCTAAACGCGACTTTGAAGCGATCGGACCTGGCATACTCGGGCGCTGTCCCCAGCGCGTAGGCTGTCGTCGGCTCCCCGGCGTCCCCTTGCCACAACAAGGCGCCCGCTGGGTGCAAGCTGAGAAATGCGCTGCTGTCGACCGCAAATCTGACCAGCCTGGATTCGCCAAAGTCTCCCTTGTTCAGCCGCTGTGGCGGAGCTCGGTCCCTGCGCAGCAGCAGCAATTCGCCAGCTTCGGTTTCCACCGCCAGCGCGTCGCCTGTTGGCGCCAAATATATGTCTCTCACCTGGTCAGCGCCTATGAGCCAGGTCGCCACGATCTGACCGTTCTCGGCGTCAACAAGTTGGATCTCGCGATCGGTGGATACTGCAAAAACTGAGCCGCCTTCGTTCATCCGCGTCAGGCTGCCGCCGTCGCTCTGGAACAGGATTTCATCATCGACTATTCTCACAAGCCGCGTACTGCCGCTGTCACTGACGAGCAGAGCCTCCCCGGTCCGGTTGATCCTGATATCGTCGGCGGACTCGTCGAGTATCCGGACCTGGTCCGACAGCGCTGGGGCTATACGCCACAAATGGACTCTGCCATCGATCGCCTGTCCCAATACGATCTTGCCCCGCGCGTCGACTTCGATGCGCGCCAGAGGCTGCGGCGAAAAGCCCACCTGGCGGATCAAGCTGCCGTCGTTGGTAGACCATGTGACCAGCCGGTTGTCGCTCGTCAGAGACAGGACAAGATCTGAATCAAGGAAATGCGCCGAGACCAGACCTGCGGCAAACTCGTCATCGAAAGTCCGCAGAACTGTCCCGTCGTCGAGGGTAATTAGCGCCAAGCGTCTTTCGCCAATGCTGTTCTGCACGCCGAGCAGGGCGGCGCCGTCGCCAAATGCGATGAACTGGAGACTGTCAGTCGCGCTGGCGATACTTCTTCCGCTGATGAGCGACCAGTTGAAACCCTCGGAAAGTCGCGTTAATTGCTGTCCGGTAGAGGGGTTCCAGAGTACCAGGTCGCCGATGTTGGGATCGCCGGCATAAGCTGGCAAGCTACGACCGCCGCTGTAGGCGATGCCGCCCGTATGGTCGTATCCTAGGTAAACGCGGCCGCCGCTGTCCGGCGTAAGCAGCGCCAGCGTCTCGGCCGCATGCTGCGCCATATTGACGGACCCGCCGGCATCCGACCAGGCGATAAGGCGCGCGTCGTCGGCGGTCACCAGCAGTTCTCTGATAGCCAGACCGTCTCCCGATTCCGGCGCGTAGTTGGCCAGGCTCCGCCCGGTATCGAGATCCCAAAGGATGAGCGCGTCGTCGCCGGCAGTGACCAACTTGCTGTCCCTTCGATATGCGGCTATTGCCCGAACCGGACCCTTGTGTTCACTCAAGCGATAGCGCGCGGCGCCATCTTCGCTGGATCGAATGACCACTTCTCCATCCCCCGCCGCGGTGATCAAGAACTGTCCGTCGCGGCTATAAGCAATCGCGCTGATATCGCCTTCGTGATCGTCAATTTCCTGGTCGAGCCCTCCGGTCTCGCTGTTATAAAGGAGTACACGCTTGCGCGAGCGCGGGATCAATGCGATTTGTTCGCCGGCCGGATGAACCTGCAGGGATGAGATGTTGTCAATCGTCGCCGCTGGACTGCGCTCCAGCACTTGACGAAGGATCTGCAAAGCCGGCCAGGGATTCTCGAGGGTCTGCGCAGCTTCCCAGGCTAATGCCAGAGCCAGGTCGAGGTCGCCGTCGGCGAGCGCGCGCCCCGCGCCGTCGATGACAGCCTGGGCGGCGATCTCGCTCTGCAGTTGCGCCCTTTCTGTAGCGCGAGCCTTGGCAGCGTGTAGCGCCGTCGCTTCTTGGGAGGTCGCGGCCATCGCCGCCTGTCTGGTCGCGTATTGCGCCTGGACAGCCGCAGTTGCCAAAACCTCTTCTCTGATGCGGACGCTGGTTGCCGCAAGCTTCGATATAACCCGGACAGCGCTGTTGCTCTCCGCTGTTGCGCTTGCGGCGACGGAGCGCGCGATTCTGGTCCCTTGCTCACTGGTCGCGAGGAAGGCTGCGGTGGCGGTTGCCGCGCTTTGGCGAGCCATCACGCTCTGAACGATCCCGACGACCGCGACCAGGATCAAGACGGCAAACAAGCCAAGCGCGACATGCGTTGGGAATCCGCGAGCCGGCGTCGGCTTTTGCCGTCGGCTGGCGTGGATGAATTCAACCAGAAGCTGCGATGGCTTCGGACTGCGGTTGGCGCCCTCCGCCAGCCACTGCCGCGCCTCTTCCGCGCGGTCCGGGGCGAGCAGCAGATCGTTCGTACGCTGCTCCAGATTCCAGGCGCTGGCGCTGACGAGCAACTCGGTATGCAGACGCAGGTGAGCGTCAACTTGCAGAAGTTGAATCAATCTACTGAGGCTCGCGTCGAAGTCATCTTCCTCGCGCAAGAAAACGTAGGCGTTTTCAGCAATGGCCGGGTGGACCGCGACGGCGATTGCTTCGTTGATGATCAAACTGATGAAGCGCTTGCCGTTGGCAACCGCGTATTCGATCAATTCATTGCACAATTGGCTTTCGGCGGAATCTGGCGACAGGACAATCGCAATCGTATGCGAGCGCAGTATTGTATCCCGCAGCGCCTGCCGACTTGCTTCAGACTTGCCGATTTCTTCATCAAGGCGGCAGACGATATTGCGGGCAACCAGCCGCTCAGCCAATCGACGCGTGAATTCGATATCTTCCGGGTGGTAGATGAAGAAAATGTCGTAGGAGCTGCCGCCATTTTGCATGGGAAAACGCTACGCTGGTATTGGTCATTGCGACGCGAAATCTGCTTATAGCATAGTTCCAATTCGGGGTCTTCACCAGTCAGTATGCGATTACGTCAGACGGGGCGCAAGCGGCACTCTGACGCTCAAAGAAAAACCGCCGGCTTCCGCCAGCGGTCTTCCCGAATCCTGCTTTATTCTGTCATAGGAGCGAGTATCAGCCCGCCTGATGCGTGATACGGCCTTCCAGCATGGCGCTGATCGGGCTGTTGGCGGCGATGTAATCGGCTACGACCTGATCCAGCGGACGCCCCTGATCGTAGGGATTGATGGCGTTCTCGGCGAGCACGGAGTAACCGTCTCCGCCAGCGCGTACGAAGTCGTTGGTGGCGACGCTATAGATTGCCTCCGCATCCAATGCGACGTATTCGCCGTCTTGCATGACGTCGACGCTGACGATACGGCTGCCGACTTCCTGCGTGGCGTCAAAGGTATAACGCAAGCCGGCAACCTGCATGAAGCGACCGGACGCGCCATCCACAAGGGGATTGTTGTTATCGTCCAGTTCAATGCGGCTCACGCTGTTCTCGAGGACTGCAATGACGTCGGCGCCGGACAACTCAAAGGTGCTGATCAAATTGCCGAAGGGCAGCACCGTCAGAACTTCGCCCAGTGTTACTTCGCCCTCGTCGATATCCGCGCGGATGCCGCCGCCGTTTTGGAAGACGATATCCACACCTGTATCCTCAAGCACGGCGTCGCTGATCACGTTGCCCAGCAAGCATTCTTCGATACGGCAGAGCCGCGGGCTGGTGCCGGTCAATGCCATGGCGGTTTCGCCGACAGCTTTGGCGCGCAGTTCCGCGATTGGTTCCGCCAAGCCGGCGATCAAATCGCTAATGTCCGGATCCGGGCTGATGTAACGGCTCAGCAAAATGGCGTCGCCATCCCAATCGGATACCAGACCATCGCCGTCAAACTCGACATCCAGGCGACCGAGGTAAACCGTCTTGGTGCTGGCTTGCACGACCAATACCGGTTCGCCGCTTGCGCTCTCTACCACGGTCGGATATTCGCCTAGGGCGCCGCTGTAGGTATTGCTGAGGAAGGTATTGGTGTGGCCGCCTACCACAACGTCGACACCGCTGACCCCTTGCGCGACTTCCAGATCGGCGCCGTATCCGATATGCGTGAGCAGAACGATCTTGTCGACGCCTTCAGCAGTCAGCTTATCGACTTGATCTTGCGTCACGTTGATCAAATCGTAATGGAACACGAGGTGCTCGCTGGGCTTGGCGAGAATTGCCGTTTCCGGCGTCGTCAAGCCAATGATGCCGATCTGCTCGCCGCCAACCTCGAGGATGACCGACGGCTCGATCAGACCCGCCAGCAGCGGATCTTCGCTGAAATCGGTATTGGCGCTAAGCGCCGGGAAGTTAAGTCCCTTCACAAAGGCGGCCAGAACTTCGCTGCCGTCGTCAAATTCGTGATTGCCCAAAGCCATGGCATCGTAGCCGATGGCGTTCATGATCTGAACGCTATCCTGCCCGCGATACTGGACGTGGAAAAGCGTTCCCGTGAATCGGTCGCCGCCGTCCAGCAACAGGTGATTGTCAACCTCGGCGCGGATCTGGTTGACAACTGTGGCTTGGCGCGCAGCGCCGCCATCGCCGTTGCGTTGCGGCTCGTGATGACCATGCACATCGTTCGTGTGCATGATCGTCAACTCGAAGCTGCCGTCTTGCGCGCCGGCGACGCCGACAAGCAAAACGACCAGGACCAATACAGCAATAAGTTTACGGTTCATTGCATTCTCCTCACTCTTTGAAAATGGGCCCGTCGCGGCGCTGGGCGCGGCCACGGATGCCTTTGCCTTTCGACTTGAAGTCTAACATAGGGATATGCCAGGCGGCATTGTGAATATTGTAGAATCAGCGTCGGCGCGGATGCTTGATCACCCCGACGACTTGGCGCCACGACGGTTCGGACAAGCGATTGCGCTGGAGAGTCATGCCCAATCGCTCCATCGTCCTTTGAGAAGCGATATTGTCTTTTTCGGTCGTGGCCACTACGCGGGCAATATTCAGTTCTCGAAACAGATAGTCCAACAATGCCATGCCCGCTTCGCTGGCGAATCCTCGTCTTCGATAGCGCGGCATGATTCCCCAGAACAGGCCGACCTCTGGACTGAGTAGATTATCAGCCGCATCGCCCCCCAGCGCGCCCCAGGCTATGACCGTCGGCACGATCCCTACCGAGCCGATAAAATCCCCGTTCGAGCGCGCTTCTACGGCGTAGTCAGCATAAGGCGGCTGCCCAAGTTGAGCCAGTTCGCGGTAGCTGTCGATTGTCCATTGCAGCCAATTCACCGCTCTTTGGCGTGGTTCTTGAATGTCGAAGACTTGCGCTCGAAAGCGAACGCAGTCTTCGGTGTCTCGCTCGTGAAACTGCCGAATGCGCAGTCGCTCGGTTCGCAAGTCGATGGGTTTCATGTATTCGAAGGGGACATCATGTACGCAAGTACGAGGCGCCGTTGACGTCCACGATACAACCTGTGGAAAACTCCGCGCCCGCCGATGCCAGGAAAAGAGCGACGTAAGCCACGTCTTCCGGCTTGGCGACGCGCCCAAGCGGGGATTGATTCCTGATCTCGTCGCCGTCCGGTTGCGCCAGCCGTTCGGCGGCCATATCCGTTTCTACAAAACCGGGCGCGACCGTGCCAATGAATATGTTGTGGGGACCCAGCAACCGCGCCAGAGATTGTCCCATACTGTTCAGTCCGGCTTTGCTGGCGCCATAAGCCACCGCCGTCGGCTCGCCGCGGAATGCGCCTCGCGACGAAATGTTGACAATTCGTCCGCCGCCATTTGCGATCATCTTTTGAACGACACAGTACGTGAGGTTGGCAGGACCGAGCAAGTTGACTGAAATGACGCGTTGAAAATGCGCTTGCCACTCCTTATAGTTGACTTCGGTGAGAGGTCTCTCCTCGTAGATGCCGGCATTGTTGATCAAGATATCGATGCCTCCCATCTGCTTCACGACCGAATCGACCAGGGATTGCACAGCGGCGGGATCTGCCAGATCGGCTTGAAAGGTCTTATGGCTGCGCCCCGAAAGCGCGTTAAGCGTCGTTCTCGCCGCCTCCGCGTTCTGCTTGTAATGGATAGCGACTCTGCCACCCCGTTCGGCGAATTGTCGGGAAACTTCTCGTCCGATTCCGCGAGAAGCGCCAGTAACGAGTACAACTTTGTCGGTAAACCGCATGAGATCTGTCTTTCTTGCACAGGAACGACGGGCTTACATTGCAAAAAACCCTCCATGACGCTTCATGGAGGAATCAAGCGAGCAGTTGCGAAAGGCTACTGACAGGCGCCTGTTGTCGTGACGTATTCGGCGCTGACCCAACCGACGATCCCGTAATAGTCGATTTTGAACCATGCTGCGGTGCGCGTGGTGGATGTAAGACTGACGTCGTTCAAGAGCACGGCCAGTACCGTATCGCCGGCCGGCTCGTTGCGCACATTGAGAATGTCGGTGGTCGTAACGGTGCAACCGGTCAGCGGGGTTTCCGCGTTGGCCGCCGCTTCCGAAGACAAGAAGTCTTGATTCATCAATACCGCTGTGCCTTCACGATCGACATCCGCGCATTGCCAATCTCCCTCGGTGGCTGTGGTCAAGGGAATGATCGAACGCGGCGAGGTTGCGGCGTCAAGCAAGACGATCGTGCCGGTATCCTGGAAGCAGATCCTCAAGCCGCTTTCGGGCACGTATCCCCAAAGATCTATCGCCTTTTTGAAGCCGTAGTCAATGATGACTTGGTTCCCGACGCCAGCAGCATCTCTTTCCTGGCATTGGGTTCCGCTAACATAGCCGGTCACCGTTACGCCAGTTGGCAGGGATTCGCAAGTGGGCGTTGCGGTTGCCCGCGCCGTCTTCGGCCCAGACGACGCCGTAGAATCATCCTCCGTGTCGGTGGTGGCTGTGTTTGCCACTGCGCTTTGGATCTGGAAGGCAAATGATCCCGGCAAATATTCGGAGGCGCCAATATCGCAGAATCCCTCCAAGCGTTCGAGCCCGCGCTGGTCTTCCTGCAAGCAGTTGTCTGCGTTTCCGCTATCAATCGCCGAGCTGGTCTCCTGCAGCACGTAATAAACCGGTAATCCGGCCAGTTTGAGCAGCATTGGATCTCCAATCAATTCCTCGTGCCCGCAGGAACCGTCTTGAATCAGGTTGCCTAAGTTGCTGTTCAAAGTGCCCGAACAATCTTCCTTGATATTGCCGCTCAGGATGCTGTTATACAAATGGAGCAATGAGTTGTCGTAAATTCCGCCGCCTGTCTTTGCCCTGTTATCGACAATTGTCACATGGGTAAGGGTCGCGGTTCCTGCATTGTAGATTGCGCCTCCCTTGTCGGCCGCGCTGTTTTCAGCGAAAGTCGTATTGGTGATCGTTACGTTTCCGCTGCTGATGTACAAGCCGGCGCCATCATCTGTCGCGCTATTCGAGTCGAGACCGCTTTTGTCGATTACCAGACTGTTCGCGTCCCCGCCAGCAAAAAAGATGCCAGCCCCCGAGACCGATTCATCTGTGCCAGCTGTATTTCCGCTTATGGCGCTATTGCTGATAAAGACGTCGCTGTTCTCGGCAGAGACACCGGCGCCGTGGCTAACTGACGCGCTATTGGAGATAACGCTATTGTTCATTGAAAAAGAACCATTGCTGACAGAGACCGCGCCGCCACTCGATGCGCTGGAACCAGCCGTCAGGGTCAGATTCATGATCTCGAGCGAGCCGCCGTCAACATTGAAGATTTGATAGCTGTCGTCCCCGCTTATCACGAACCCGGCGCCATCAACAATGACTTCGGAGGTGACGCTCAATGTCGATGTTAGCGTAATCGTACCTTCTTCAGTACCCGTCAACTCAATCGTGATCGTATCGGCACCGGTCTGCTCTCCGTCGACTGCTTCGTCTCCGTCTTCGCAGCTGTTCAACGGCTCAACTTGTTCTTCCCCATTTGCGGACAAGATCGCGTTGTACAAGCTGCAGTCTTCATCGACCGTGATATCAGCGGCTAACGCTCGACCCAAGGGCAATAACAGCAACGCAGTTGCCAAGAATAGCCAAAACTGTTTGGATTTCAATCTAGGTCGGATCACTTCACGTTCCTGTCCACATCATCAACAAACGGCAACGGGATCCCCGCCATATCAGCTTCCCCCCGCGCGCCCAATCTACATTTGTTATATACGATTTCAGGTAGATGACAAACGAATAAGAGACCTATTTGCGTCGCTCTGCGGCAAATACTAGAGACGGTTAAACATTGTTGTCGGGTCGCTGAAGACGATCAGACAGGGGATACGCTAGGACGAGCTTGCCATCTTTCGTACCAACTCAAGCGTCATCAACGCGTCGCCTAGCGCATTATGAGCATCTCCCACAGCGATGCTCTCTTGCGCCAGAGCGCTGGTCAACTTGTGCCATACGTAGCCGCGACCCTGCCCGCTGCGCTTGCCTTTGAACTTTGCATACTGCTTCATGGCGCAGTCTCGCTTGCCGATGCGAATATCGGGCAAGCGATAGCGCGCGACAGTTTGCTGCAACATACGCCAGTCGAAATCCATGTTGTAGGCGATGACCGTTTCCCCCGCCAACAAGCTCGAAAGTTTGATGTAAAGGCTGCTAAAAATCGGCGAATTGATCACGTCATCGTCTGTGATACCGTGCACTCTGGCTACGCCTGGCGGGATCGGAATGCTTGGCCTGATCAATTGGTCCAAAACCGCATTGCCGCCCGCGTCAACAATGCCGATTTGTATGATCTCGTCGCGTTCGCCGAGACCGGTCGTTTCGGTATCCAGCACGTAAAAGTTGCGCGCCAAAAGGTTTTGAGCCCATTGAATCGCCTGCCGGCGATGAGATGGATTGTAGTGCCTGGCCATACCTGCGTCACTCTTGGTTTCCCGGCTGCATTATATCACAGCCGCGCGACCTTCCTAAGCGTCCCCGCGATCCGATGAATCGCCCGACTACCGGCTGTCAACTTGTTGTTCTTCTCCATTTCAAGCAACTTCGATACACTACACTCTTATTGTTAACTCCCTTGATGCGCGGGGCTTGCAATCTTGGCCAGTTTATGATAAGCTCCCTTTATCGTCGGCTGAGTAAAGGAGGTGATCAAATAATGAACGGTGATAAGGGGGTTGCCCTCTAACCCATTCACACCTCTTTAGGGAAGCTCCGTTAGGGGGCGCTCCCAACTAACCGCAAGACTGTGAATTCGACAGTCAAAGGACCGCAGACTAATCCTCTGGGGTCCTTTTCATTTCTTTGAGAAGGTTCTCCCGCGCAACTTTAGTCCGGTTTTGAGTTTGGACAATAGTCCTCACGAATGATGGCGTACCAGACGGCATCCTTGTATTTTCCGCGATGGAGTTGCGACTGTCGACGCCTGCCTTCACAGCGCATATTGGCCTTTTGCATCACGCGGCCGGATGCCGCGTTATGGTCCAGGTGGCCCGCCTCGATGCGATTGAGCTCGAGTTGCTCGAAGCCAAAACGGATGAGCAGCCGCAAAGCCGCCGTTGCGATCCCGCGCCCCCAAAAGGGCTTGCCGATCCAGTAACCGACCGTAGCGCTGTTGTGCGTTGCTTCGGGATGGATGCCCATGACGCCGACAAAGGCGTCGGTCGCTTTGTCTACGATGGCAAATACATAGGCTTCGTCCGTCGACCATTGCTCGCGCACTCGTTCGACAAACTCCTGCGCCGCTTCCCGCGAATAGGGGTGAGGGACGAAAGTGTTTTCCGCGATTTCCCTGGCGCTTGCCAACTCGAAGACCGGCGCGACGTCCGCCGGGACAAGGGTCCGCATTTTGACCAATTCATTTGCCAGTACCAGGGGTTCCATGATGTTCTGCCCTAGTTCGTCGAATCGCAATCCAAAGTCGGGCGATTGTCCTTTGGTCTCGGTTGCAAGGCAAGCTGCGCTTTGAACGTTCGCTTTTCGCGTATGACCAACAACTCTATTTCGTCGCCCGGGACTGTGTTTTGGATCAAGTAGGCATTCAGGTCATCTAGATTCTTGATGTGATAGTCATTGATAGCGACGATGAGATCGCCTCCTGAACAGACCGCTTGTCCGCGAACTTCAATGATCTCGTGCCCGCCGCGCAATCCAGCCAGCGCCGCTGGGGATCCTCGCGTCACGCCCTTTAGCAACACGCCGCGCTCTACCGTCAGTCCCAGCGCTTCGCTCAAGCCAGCGACGCCGAATCCGCCGTCTTCTGGCATGACCGAAAGACCCATCCAGGCATAATCCACACGGCCGCGCGCTATCAACTCGGGCACGACGCGGCGCATGGTATCGGCTGGAACGGCGAAACCGACGCCTTGGAATACGCCATTGTCCGAGCGAATAGCCGTCGTGATGCCAATCGCCCGGCCGCTCGAATCCAACAAAGGACCGCCAGACGTGCCCGGGTTGATCGGCGTGTCGATTTGAATAATCGAAGGGTTATCAAAGCCGGGCATTTGCGGTCCGTCGATCAATTCAGCCGAGCGCAGAGATCTTCCCAACCCGCTGACAATACCCATCGTCATTGAATTGTTCAAGCCGAAGGGACTGCCAATGGAAATGGCGCGTTGCCCCACTTTTAAGTTCGCTGACTCGCCGATCAGCAGCGGCGTCAATCGTTCCTGCGCCGTTTCAATCTTGAGCACCGCCAGGTCGCTGAAGCTGTCCAGACCCTGAAGCCGGGCATCGGTCACCCAGGCGTTATGCAAAGTCACGGTAATGGAGTCCGCGTCTTTAACGAGATGGGCGTTTGTGACAATATGCCCCATGCGGTCGTATACGAAGCCGGATCCTCGTCGCTTTTCTTCTGCGCCGTTAGCGGCGTTCTTAAATGTACTCTCCACATTGACGACGGAGGGGCTGGCGCGCTCATAGATATTCGTGAGCAGGACGTATTCCGCATCCGCCGCCGCCAAGATCTCTGCTGCATCCGCCGATGCAGTTCCAGCGCTGGTCGTCTCAGCTGGCTGCGGAAAAACGCTGTCTCCATTGTTTACATTGTCTACATCGGCGCTCAAACCTTGCAGGGCGCTGCAAGACGACAGCAACGCGACCGCAAGCAGGTTAAGCATTGCGCGATCAATTGACCGTGGCCTGCGCTGCAATTCGCCGAATCGGGCGCGCCGGGCGCGATCCACGCGCCTTCTTGCCGCATGAGCAACGCGGTTTATCAAATGAGAGAAATTTGCTTTGAGGAAAGTTTTCATCATTGAGCCAGCGACAGCGCAATGGAAACCCGTGATGCAAAACATTAAGGACCTGCTTTTCGCGCCTACTATGGCTTGTCTCGCGGCGAAGGCTCTAGCGCCCTCCCGCTAGCCCAAGCTGTCGCGCAGCTTCTCGGCTAGATCACGTTGAACGCGACTTAGGTTCTCGGGCACTGTTATCATTACTCTAGCATAGAGATCGCCGTAAGCCTTGTCTGTTCTGAGCTTGGGCATGCCCTTGCCGGTCATCCGCAGCTTTTGGCCAGCCTGCGTGCCGGGGCGGATTTTCATGCGGACGGGGCGCGTCAGCGTCGGTACCTCCACCTCGCCACCCAGCATGGCAGTGAAGGCATCAACTTTGATATCTACGAAGATATCGTCGTCTTTACGTTCAAAAAGCGGATCGTCTCCGACGCGTACAATGAGGTATAGGTTGCCGGCCGGACCGCCATAGGCGCCGGGATATCCCTCGCCTGCGAGGCGGACTTTTGTTCCGGTGGCGGCGCCGCGCGGAATCTGAACGGTGATATCGCGCCCGTCTTTGCTAATGATGCGCTGCGTGCCTTCGTAGGCTTCGCGCAAGCTGATGCCAATCTCCTGTTCGATGTCCTCGCCGGCGCGTGGACGAGCGGCGTTTGTACGGAAGCCGCCAAAGCCTCCGCTTGCTCGACGCTGCCCCCCGCCACCCCCGAATATCGTCTCAAAGATTTCAGACATATCATCCATGCGTACTTGCCCCCCGGCGCCGCCGAAGGGATTCTGCCCGTTGAATCCTTGATACTGCTGCCAGTTTTCGCCAAAGCGGTCATAAGCCGACCGCTTCTCCTCGTCGCTCAAGATCTCGTAAGCCTCATTGACTTCTTTGAAGCGCGCTTCGGCAGCAGGATTGTCCGGATTGGCATCGGGATGATGCTGTTTCGCCTTGTGGCGAAACGCTTTCTTGATTTCGTCTTCGCTGGCGTTTCGCTTTACGCCCAACACCTGATAATAGTCTCTGGCCATATGCTGGTTCCGCTGATTGGAATCACTTGCGCCTTGCAGCCCCGTCCGAGCACGCTACTCTGGCAAATAGCTGCGATCTGGCTTCACCCGACCACGACTGACGCGTCGTGTATCTGCACATTGTACGCCCTGTAAAGCGGGCGGTCAATCAAGAGGGGCGCGCAGTCGCGCACTCCGGGCGCCGGGCCACAAAAGACGCGCTTCAATCGCAATGTATCCACAATGTATCGCAAGATTGTTAGAATTACGTTGGTGGCTTGGTCAGCCATTATGATATGATAGGCGCGATGGCATCTGCCGGAAACACGTCGGGAACGGACATGAACAGACGCAAGCTTTCGTCGGGATCATCTCAGTCAGTAGAGGACTTCCTGAAAGCTGTATATACCTTGCAGCGCGAGCATGAGCGCGTATCGACGAATGCGCTGGCTGAGGCCTTGAACGTGAGTCCGCCGGCCGTGACCGATATGGCGCAACGATTGGTCGAAGAGGGCACGGTCGATTACCGAAAATATCGCGGTGTAAGATTGACCGATGAGGGCGAGCGGGTCGCCTTGCAGATGCTGCGCCGACATCGTCTGATCGAAACCTATCTGGTGCATGACCTGGAATACGAGTTGCATGAGATACATGACGAGGCGGAGGCGCTGGAACATAGCGTTTCCGACCGTTTTATCGAAGCGATCGCGCGCAAACTGGGCAACCCGAAATACGATCCGCATGGCGATCCAATTCCCAATCTGGACGGTATCATGTCCCAGCGCGATCTGCAGCCGCTGTCCAGCCTGGCACTGCATACGCCAGCGCGTATCCGGCGCTTCGTAATGGATGACCCCGATATGCTCCAGGATTCCCAGGAACGCGGACTGATGATGGGGAACACGCTGGAAGTAACCGCGCGCGAACGATTTGAAGGACCATTAACGATTCAAGTAGGCTCGCAAGAACCAATAATCATTGGTCACAAGATGGCTTCCCTCATCCTTGTTGAATTCTTCGACAACTCATGATATAATCCATTCCCTTTTCAAAATCGTATATTTAGAGTGGTTGGAGCGCTTATATCGGGTGAACCGCGGCCGTTCGCTTCACCGCGAATTCTTGCCTGCCGCTCATAAAGATTTAGTCTTTGAACCTTATGCTTGCGGATACGAAACAATCCTTTGTCATCAATCGACGCGTCCGCGCCATTTTGCTGACAAAAAAGGGCTCTGTCCTGTTTATCAAGCGGATAAAGCCAACGAATTGTTCCCCATACTGGGTCGCGCCCGGTGGCGGTGTTGAACATGACGATTTTGATCTCTTCGCTACTTTGGAGCGCGAACTATACGAGGAACTGGGTGCTGTGGCGACTGTATTGGACACCGCCTTCGTCTTGGAACATCGGAAAGCTGGCAAACAGCTCGAAGAACATTTCTTCGTCTGTCGACTGGAAGACTATGACATCAGCAAGCGTTATGGTCCAGAATTTGACGATCCGGCGCGGGGCGAATTCATTCCCGAAGAAATTCCCCTGGATGCGGAGGCTTTGGTCAATATCAACATCAAGACGCCCGAGATGCGCGACTGGATTGTCAGAAACCTCGAATACTTGCAGCGAATCTCGTAAGTTGCCGAAGCGTTAGCCCGGACGAGCAGAAGTAATCGTAGACTCTAATCTTTGATGCAATTCGCGCATTCTGAGCGTCTTCAAACGCCCTATCCCAATATCTCAAACATTAGAGATATGCGGAATAGACCTGTTTTGGCGCTTATGGTTCTGTTTTCGTTTGACTTGGCGCTACAATAAAGGTATATTCCCTTAACTTTGTGACCGGCGCAATGACACTAGCGCAGTAGCAGAAAGCGGGCAAGCCAATGAAGAAGTCGAAGATTCTGTTGATTGACAATGATGCCGGGTTTAGCGCTTCCGTAACGGAACATCTTCACAGCGCCGGTTATGAAGTCACCAGCTTCCCGGACGGTCCCCCGGCCATCGACCATGTGCAGCAGCAAGGTCTGCCGCATATCGCGCTGGTCAATTTGTCGCTGCCGTCCTCGCATGGCTTTGAATTGGCAAATCAGCTGAAGTCCATGGCGGACGTGCCGATTATCTTCGTGACATCGACCGGTGACAAAGATGTCATCGTTGACGGGCTGAAACGATATGCGGAAGATTTCATCGTCAAGCCCTTTGACCTGCGCGAACTTGAGGCGCGCGTACAGGTGGTTTTGGCGCGCATGCCCAGCTTCGATTATGCCAGCGAGCCGATGATTCACGTCGACGATAACCTGAGCATCGACTTTGCCCATAACCGTATCGTAGTCGCTGGCAAACCCGTAGGTTTGACGCCCACCGAGTCGATCATGCTGCACGTGCTCCTGCGCAATGCCACCCGCGTCGTCGAAAATCGTATGCTGATCGCGCGGGTCTGGCCTTCGGAAGAAGTTTACGAAGATACGCTGCGCGTGCACATGCATCGTCTGCGGCGCAAGCTCGAGGCAGATTCTCATCACCCGCATTACATCCGAACGGAACGCGGCGTCGGCTATCGCTTCACGCAGCGTCCGCCGGAACCGCGCGGCGACAACGCCTAGGCGCATGTCCTCTGAAGCGCTCGAGAAGCTGGCGCAGGCGCCCCTGCAAGAAATTCTGGATTTGCTTTTTCGCCAACTTGAGGGCGCGTTGACGCGGCGCGACCAGAGCCTCGGCGCAAAGCCGTCGCGCGACTTGATAGCCGCGCTGGCGGCGGGGGAGACGCCGGGGAGCGTCAACGCCCTCGCAGTCGTCCTCATCAGCATAGTCGAAGACAAGCTCAAGATGCTGCGCGATCTTTTGTCGGTCGATTTCGCCGGCTCCCTCGCGGCCGATATCACCCAAGGGGCCGACTGGGAAAGCACGGCCGACTTGCTGTCAATCGCCAACGAGAAGGCGGGAGCCGAGCAAGCGATCCTGATCGCCTCCGCGCTTCTGGTGGCTTGCGGCAAAAGCGAATACGCCTCCTATCTGATAGATGCCATTGAAGCTGACGCCGGCGCGCTGGATGTCGACGCGGTGATCGCGCGGCGTATCCTGCTGCACGTCGGCGCGATAGACAGCATCAACGCGGACACGCCCGCGCAAGCGCGCGCCTGGCTATTGGATCAATCGCCCGGCTAGCGCTCCCGCATTCCACGGACCAGTTCCAAAACTAGGCGGGAACCCAGCTACATAATTGTTGTAATGCCGACTCTGCATTATGATGGCGCCACACATCTGGCGAAGGAGCTGGACCCATGCGCATCAAGGTAGGGCTGGCGCAGATTTACCCGAAACTAGGCGACCTGGCATATAACCTGGGAACGCACCTCGATTATGCCCGGCAAGCGCGCGAAGCCGGCGTCGACCTGCTGGTATTCCCGGAACTGTCGCTGACCGGCTATCAAGTCCAAGATCTGGCGCCGGAAGTGGCCATCGAGACAGACGCCAACGACAAGGTCTTCTCCGAACTGCTGGCCGCCAGCCGCGACATCGACATCGTCTTCGGCTTCGTGCATCGCGACCAGCGCAATCGCTTCTACATCGCGAACGCCTATTTGTCCGGCGGCGCAGCTCTGCACGTGCATCACAAGCTCTATCTGCCCACTTACGCCATGTTCGACGAATCGCGCTACTTCGCCCGCGGCAACAGCGTCCGCGCCTTCGACACGCGCTTTGGTCGCCTGGGCATGTTGATCTGCGAGGACTTCTGGCATGTCTCGCCGGCGTATCTGCTCTGGCTGGACGGCGCCGATATCCTGATCCTCAACAGTTCCAGCCCCACCCGCGGACTCAACGAGAGCGACCGCGTCCTGTCTACCCGCTGGGTCGAGCACGTCAATCAAGCCTACGGCAGCATGTTCACGTCCTATATCCTGCACTGCAACCGCGTCGGCTACGAGGACGGCAAGAACTTCTGGGGCGGCTCCTCCGTGGTCGATCCCGACGGCGAGTTCATGACGCATGGGCTGTACTTCGACGAAGCGCTGATCACGCAGGAGATCGACTTGAATCAGTTGCATCGCACCCGCGCGCGTCTGCCGCTGTTAAGGGATGAGCGGCCGGGTCTGGTGCGGCGGGAGTTGGGCCGGATTTTGAGTGAGAATTTGGGGTAGGGAGATGGTTGAAGAATACTACGTCAAACCATGTGAATTTACTTGTGCGCGGAGCTTTCTCAGTGCGTTAGACGAAACAAACAGCGAGTACAGAGGCGAAACCTGGATCTTCCGTGGTCAAGACGTGGACAAGGATCTTATGCCATCGGCAATGCGCTCATGTACAGTGATTGATAATTTTGTAAACGAGTGGCGCGATCAAAGTCTTCAGGAAACCATTTCGGATCCCCAACGGTCAGAAATGATTGACAAGTTATTTCGAGAACGATTCAATCACTTTACCGAACATAAATACCACTCTAAGCTGATAGAGAGGATCATTTCGCGTTATGGCAACTCCCTTTCAGAGGCTGAGATTGAAGCCCGGATTGAGAGTATAACTCATAAGAATTTTCGAGAGAACTTCGTCTCGAGTGTATTGCACGGTGTTGTGGAGCGGAATCTAGTTGTTGCATTTGTGGGACTTGCAGACGAGGTAGGTCTAAAGGTTCCTCAAGACAGTTTCTCTACGTCGTGGAACAGACCGTTCCCATTCAGGGACCAGTTACGGGATGCTATGCTTCGTAATGACTCTGTCGGGCAAGATGAAGTCGACGAATGCGCAAGCATTGCATATGCTTTGGCTAGGCACCATCGCGTACCTACGAGGCTCCTAGACTGTACATATCGTCCACTGGTTGCCGCTTTTTTTGCCGCTGACTCCGATTGTGACAAAGATAATGATCCTGAACGGCGAATCATTGTCTGGGCGATACATGAACAGAGCCTGCCTGAAGATATCCAAGTTGTTAAACATCGTCGAAGCGAGATTGGATTTCTGCAAGCACAGGACGGCCTATTCATATACGACAAACGTGCAGACGACAAATACTGGTTCCTCGGAGAGTGGGCGCCTATCGATTACTACTTGCATGATTTAGCTATGCAAAAGAACGCCTACAAATTCACTCTGCCGTTTTCCAAGAGAGGCGAGTTGCTAGATCTGCTTGAATTGAGAGGAATCCGCAGACCAATGTTAATGCCTGCATATGATTACGTGTCTCGCGAAATACAGAAAGAAGGATTTGATTTGATGGATTATGTTGTGAACAAAGTATGACCAGCAAACCCACAACCCGCCTCCGAAACGGAACCATCTACGACGGCACGGGCGCGCCACCCGCCACCGCCGACATCCTCATCGCCGGCGACCGCATCGCCGCCATCGGCGACCTGCGCGACACTTACACCCAGCGCACTATCGACCTCGACGGACTGGCCGTCGCCCCCGGCTTCATCAATATGCTCAGCTGGGCTACCGAATCCCTGATTGAAGACGGCCGCAGCATGAGCGACATCAAGCAAGGCGTCACGCTGGAAGTCATGGGCGAGGGCACGTCGATGGGTCCGCTCAGCGACGCCATGAAAAAATCGCGCGATACCATCCTCTCCACCGCCGATATCCAATACGACATCGAATGGACCACCCTGGGCGAGTACCTGGAGTTCCTGGAGCGCAAAGGCGTGGCGACCAACGTCGCCTCTTTCGTCGGCTCGGCCACGCTGCGTATCCACGCCGCCGGTTATGACGACCGCCCGGTGACCGACGCCGAAATGGCCGAGATGAAGCGCCTGCTGCACGGAGCCATGCGCGAAGGCGCTATGGGCATGTCGGCCGCCTTGATCTATCCCCCGGCGACCTATCAGAGCACGGACGAGTTAATCGAACTTTGTCGCGTGGTCGCGGAATGCGATGGCATGTACATCACGCATTTGCGCAGCGAACGCGCTAGATTCATGGAGGCGCTGGACGAACTGATCCACATCATGCGCCAAACGGGCGTGACCGGCGAGATCTATCACCTCAAAGCATCGGGAGAAGCCAACTGGCGTCTGATGGACGAAGCCATCGCAAAAGTTGAAGCGGCCCGTGCCGAAGGTCTGCCGCTGACCGCCGATATGTATACCTATCCCTATAGCGGCACTGGCTTGGCCTCCTGCATTCCGGCTTGGGCGCACGACGGCGGCTTCGCAGCCATGATCGAGCGCCTGAAAGACCCGGCGACGCGGACGCGCATCAAAGCCGAGATGAATCAGCCCGGCGAAAACTGGGAGAATATGTTCTACGACAACGGACCCGACCGCATCATGTTGGCCGGCTTTGCCAAAAAAGACTTGCGTGTATATCAAGGAAAGACCCTGCGCCAGGTCATGGCGGAACGCGGGACTGCGGCGACCGATACCGTCATCGACTTGCTGATCGAAGACAACAGCCGTATCTTCACGCTTTATTTCAGCATGTCCGAAGACAATCTGCGGGAGCAAGTCCAACTGCCCTGGGTGAGCTTCTGCTCCGATGCCGGCTCCATCGCCAGCGAAGGCGCCTTCTTGAGTTACCATCCCCACCCGCGCGCCTACGGCAGCTTCGCCCGCGTCATTGGCAAGTACGTTCGCGACGAGGGCTTGGTGACGCTACAGGACGCCGTACGCCGTCTTTCCGGTTTCGCCGCCGACAACCTCAAGCTGGTGGATCGCGGTTATCTCAAACCGGGTTACTTCGCCGATCTGGCCATCTTCGATCCGACCAAGGTGCGAGACCATTCTGTGCCGGGCGATCCCCATCGCTATAGCGACGGTATGGTACACGTTTTTGTCAATGGCCAGCAGGTCCTGCGCGATGGCGAACACACCGGGCAGATGCCCGGCCGCGTCGTCCGCGGTCCCGGTTGGCGGGGATGATCAGCCGGAAGCGCAACCCGGATCGACAAAATACGTAGAGATATTGTCCTGTGCAACCCCTAATGATTGGGGGAGCGGGACAAGCGTCGTGTTATGGTATAATCATCCGAGCAATCGAGAACAAGAAACGTAAACGCGTTTAGAAGGAGCAGTCATGAACTTTGGTTCGATCTTACAAGTGGTCGCCATTTTAGCCTTTGGCGTTGGCATCCTCGGCGTCGCCTTCACCTTCACCCTGGCTTCCCAGGGCAGGTCGGCGCGCGGGGGCGTGCTGCTGGCGCTGGTGGGTTTCGTCGGCGGTATCGTGCTCTTTATCGTCAGCTCGGGTATTTTGATTGTGCAGCCGGCGCGGGCGGCGGTCATCGTCAATGTCTTGACCGGCGAGTTGGAGGACCCGGCGCGGGCGCCCGGCACCTCCATCATCATCCCCGGCTTGCAGGAATACATCATCTACCAGACCGACCAGCGCGAATACACCATGTCCGGCATCAGCTCGGAAGGGCGCTTGCAGGGCAATGACGCTGTGGAAGCGCTGACGGTCGATGGTCAGGAAGTGCGGCTGGATATCACCGTGCTTTATCGCATTGCGCGCAGCGATGTCAATCAGATTCATCTGAACTGGCAGAGCCGCTACGAATCCGATTTCATCCGCCCAACCGTCCGCGCGGTGGCGCGCGATGTCGTTTCGCAGTACGAAGCCGAGCGCATCTATGGCCAAGACCGTGAAATCCTGGGCAATAATATCTCGCAAGTTGTCTCCGATCGCATGGCGGAAGAGGGCTTGACCTTGACTTCGCTGCTGGTGCGCCAGATCGAGTTCAACGATTCCTTCGCCCAATCCATCGAAGAGAAGCAAATCGAAGATCAGAAGTTGCAACGCGCCCGCACCGAAGCGGAACGTGTACAAACCGAAGCCAGCGGTCGCGCTGACGCGCTGGAGCAAGAAGCGCGCGGTCGCGCCAACGCCCGCTTGATCGAAGCCCAAGCCGAAGCGGAAGCCTTGCGCGTGATCAGCGATCAGATCGCCGCCAATCCCAACCTGATCCAGTACCTCTATGTCGCCAACTTGTCGGACAACGTCTCCTTCGCCCTGCTGCCATCGGATTCGCCTTTCATCTTCAACGTCGACGATTTCGCGGATCTGGGCGCGGACTTCGAGGCGCCGCAGCCCAACCTCAATACCAGCGGCTAGCCCGGCAAATCACATTCTTAATGTCGAGAGGCGCTCTCATCGAGGGCGCCTTTTGCTTTTTGCTCGCGGAGGCCTGTGCGTCTGCATGCCGCGATAGATACAATTGAAGGCAGGCAATTCAAAAAGGGAAAAAGTCGATGAAGGTCTATCCAGCCGAAGAGGTCGGCATGTCGGGCGCGCGCCTGCAGCGCGTCAGTGATTATCTCGATGCGGAAGTCGCTGAGAACAAACTGCCGGGCATGATTGCCCTGGCGCAGCGGCGCGGCAAACTAGTCCATCACAGCCGGCACGGCCTGATGGATATCGAAGCCGGCCGACCGATGGAAGCCGACGCGCTCTTCCGTATTTATAGCATGACCAAACCGGTCGTCAGCCTGGCATTGATGATGCTGCACGACGAAGGCCGCTTGCAGTTGCATGATCCCGTCGCCAAATACATACCGAGCATCGGCAAGATGAAGGTCTTCAGCCATGTGACCGATCGCGCGCCGCAATTCGTCGGACAAGATCCGCCCATGACCGTCTTTCACCTGCTGACGCACATGTCCGGCTTCAACAACGGTAAAGATCCTTTTCACCCTGCCGATCAGCTTTTTGCGCGCGCTGGCAAACGACACGGCTTCTTCCGCCGCGATATGCCGCTTGAAGAACTGATCGCCCATTTCGCCGACCTGCCGCTGAAGTTTCAGCCCGGCTCCGGCTGGAATTATGGCGTCTCCACCGATGTGCTGGGTTATCTGGTACAGGTGATCGCCGATATGCCGCTGGCCGATTTTCTCAAGCGCAAGATTTTCGCGCCCCTGGGCATGGTGGACACCGATTTCCATGTGCCGCAGGAGAAAGTCCATCGTCTGGCGCGGATTTATAGTTCCGACGCCATCTACGATCCTCAACTGATTGCTCATGAAGATGCGGCGCTAGGCGATGTGCGTCAGCCGACGCTTTGTCCTGCCGGCAGTGGTGGCTTGGTATCGACCGCGGCGGATTATCTGCGTTTCGCCACGATGTTGGTCAACGGCGGCGAACTCGGTGGCGCGCGCATCGTCAGCCCCATGACCATCAAGCGCATGACGGCAAACGCGGTTCCCTCGGCTTATCTACCTCTGAAAGCCGGCGTCGAGCGCTATGGCTATGGATTCGGACTGGGATTCCGCGTCATGCTTGACGTGGGTCAAGCCAACGGCTACAGCTCGCCTGGCGAATACGGCTGGGCTGGCGCCGCGGCCACCTATTTCGTTATAGACCCGCGCGAGGAACTGATCATACTGCTGATGACGCAGATGTGGTCTCAGCAGCCGCATCCGCCACGCTCAATAGTCCCAAATCTCGTCTATCAGGCGATTGACGATCTGAACGACGCTTGAGCCGAATCAGAGATCGACATCCATCACATCGAGCACGACATCCATCGGCGTGAAGATGGTCGCGCGGCGCGAACCGGCGAAGAGCATCCCCACCGCTTGAAGGCTGTCCTCTTCCATGATCAAGGCGCCGGAATCGCCACCTTGGCTCATGGGAGACGTGATGACCTGGCCGATGAAGCGCGCTTGCTTGTCTTCGCCGTAGGAGACATCGACAGTCGCGTTCATCAGCATAATCTTGCCTTCAGTATAGCCGGTGGTGCGCCCGAACTTCCGTATCTGCATGCCCAGTTGCGGGCGCTTGATGCCGTTGGGCCTGCCGATGGTCGCGATGCCTTGCTGGAAGAGCGTGGGATTGTTGGGTCGCGCCAGAGCCGCGTCAACCTGGTTAGGGAAGACCGGCGTATCCGAGGTCTGCGCTTTTGGCGCTGGCACGCTTGTCAGCCGTTTTGCCGAACCGTTGATCTTCGCCAGGGCATTGCCCACGTTGACAAAGAGCTCGACAATGTCGCAGCCGCCCGCCGGCAAGAGCGGCGGTGTCGTGGTCGGCGGCGTCGGTCCCCCTCCGTAGTCGCCGTAAAAGCGCAGTTTTTCGAAACGGTGCAATTTGGCGACAACGTCATCGGGACGGACGCCGTGATCTGTAGGACCCGGCTGCAAGATGGCATCGCCGATGACCGCGTCATTGCTGTTTGCCAGCACGTGATTGTTGGAGAGGAGCAAAGGCTCGCCGGTATTGCGATCGAATACGACTGCGCCGAGCGTACCCGCTGTGACCATATAGTGTCCGATGCTGACGCCCGCTGGAATGTTCGGTCGAAAACGGTCCCGGGGATCGACATGCGCTTCCAGACGGCCGACTTCGACGACGTCCGTTCGCATGCCGTTAACTTGTTGCGGGACCAGATCCTCTTCGCTGAGCGCCTCGACTGGTTTCTTTTGTTCGACCAGCACAGAAACAGCCAGTTGGTCGGTGCTGCGTTCGTTGTAGCTGCGGAAGCCGATAGCGACGCCCACCACGCCACGCCGCCGCAAGAGCTCCGCTTGCGCGAGCCGTTGCGCTTCCAGCAGTTGGCGGAACAGATCCATGGACATATGAGGTCATCTCGTCGTCGGGCTGGCGTACATCGCCGCATTATACAATAGAACGCCCGCGACGAGGCTGCTCCAAGGCGGAAGTCTCAGAGAAATCGCATAAGAATCGTGATGCGCCGTTCGCCACGAAAAATTAGGGGCTATATACTTTAGTACACAAGCTTATTCATACACAACGGGTTCTGACGAGCAGGGCACGATGTCAGGGGAGGCGGATAGCGAGGGAGCGCCAGGCTGGGGGATGTGGTTAGAAGAAAGCGCTGGCGAGCCCAGTAATGGACAAGCCCTACGCTGCCTCCATTTTGGCAGGCAAGAGGTTTAATCTCGGTGCCCTCGGTGTTCTCGGTGGTTAAAAAAATCCGCCGCGATTGCTCTGGCGGAAGTCTTATGCCAGGTTCTTCAATCCGTTGCCGGTGAACGCGAGCACCACAGTAGCGGCGTCGCCGGTTTTTCGGCGAATCTGTGGCAGGGCGGCGGCAACGACGGCGCTGGTCATTTCAATGATCAAGCCCTTCTTGGCCATGTATCTTTGCGCGTTCTTGATGGCGTCATTGTCAACGCGCAGGGCGAATCCGTCGGTCTGGTACAGCGCGGAAAGAATCTGCGCCCCGCGCACGGGCACGTCGACCAGGATACCATCAGCTACGCTGGGTCTCGCGCTGACTGCCGGGGGCGACTCCAGTCGCTGTTCCCAACCCTGTACGATGGGGTCCACGCCGCTCGATTGCACGGCGATCATGCGAGGCATTGATTCGATTAAACCCGCTTCCTGCAGCGCCCGGAAGCCGCGATAGAAACCGAGGAACAAGCCGCCGTGCCCAACCGGCGTAGCAACAGCATCCGGCGCGCGACCTCCCATTTGCTCCCAAGTCTCCCAAGCGACCGTCATCTGGCCCAGCACAAACCAGGGGCTCCAGGCATGGCTGGCGTATGTGATAGATCGCGCGGCAGCGTAGACATCAGCGATCGGCTGCTGCGATTCGACGATAGCGCCGCCGAACAGGCTTATTAAGCGTTTCTTGCTTTCGACGGCTGTCGCAGTCGGCACATAAATCCGAGCGCTGATGCCCGCCAGGCTGGCATAAGCGGCGATCGACGCGCCCGCGTTGCCCGATGAATTGTCGATGACTTCGGGCACATCAAAGCCGGCAATGTGATTCATCAGGGTCGTCGCGCCACGATCCTTGTACGAGCCGGTGGGATTAAGATAGTCAAGTTTGGCGAGAACAGAATCCCCATCCAGCTCGACCGGCGCCAGGGGCGTCATGCCTTCACCCAGGCTGAAGCGTTTTTGCACCGGCAACATCGCCGAATAGCGCCACAAGGAATAGTCATCGCGCTTGATCAGCTTGGGGTCGAAGGCAGGCAGACCGGTCAGATCCAAGGATCCTCCGCAGGTCCCGCAGCGCCAGGCGAGAGCCGAAGCCGGCTCGCCGCATGAATTGCATCGAACTGCTGTCATTGCTCATCCGAATAGGTAGATACTCAATGACTAGCTTATCCACTGGCGCCGCTGACGACAATGGTCAGGCGCGCCCCCAAAAAATACCATGCATAGCCAATTCTAAGACAATTCGCCTATACTGACACTACATGCGAGCGTTTGCCGAAGGCGCGCATTGCGCCCTGGCGTAGGCCAGCGCCTGAACTCGCAG
>DAOULD010000172.1:0-2952 GCA_034420635.1 Anaerolineae bacterium
GAAGAAGACCCGAACAACCTTACGCTTATGGAGCAGCGGCGGCGCAAACTGGTGGTCGCCTTCGGGCTCGATCAAGCGGCTTTCTTCCCGCCCGGCACCTTCGGCAGCGGCGCCTCCAAAGTCGCGATTGAAGAGGCGAACACCCTGCAAATCACGCTCGAGTTCGGCGGCGGCACCGGCTGGCACAAAAATGGCGAAGACAACGTGCGCGACGCTGAACGCGGCATTTGGAACATCCTGAAAGCGATGGGCATGATGGACGGCGAACTCGAAGCGGACGGCCCCCTCTGCGCCGTTTACGAGGCCGGCGTCGCCATCTGGAAGCCGCCCGTCGACGGCCTCTTCATCCGCGACGCCAAATTCAAGGACGAACTCAAAGAAGGCGATGTCTACGGTCGCCTGGTCGATCCCTATACCGGCGAACTGCTGGCGGAGATGCCGACGCCGAAAGACGGTATCGTCATCCCCAGCGGGCAGGAGTGGCCCACCGTCGGCGCCACCTCCATCGGCATCCTGGGCAGCATTGACCGCGTCGAAGACCGCCGCGCGCTGGACCTGTCCGTCAGCTTTGATTAGGTAACCCCCCATCCCCCGGCCCCTTCCCCCACAAGGAGGGAAGGGGAGAACAGCCGCTTCTGCAATTAAAAGGAAAGGGCGGCAGTGGGGACAGAAAAGCCCCTCCCTCTTGATGGGATGCCCGCCATAGAGATGGCGGGAAGGGATTTGGGGAGGGGGGAACACAACTTGACAAAAAGGAGCAAACACCAAAATGAAAATAGGAAACATTGAAGCGGCAGTTGGCGAAAAAGCCTACGGATTCTTCAAAACGGGCGAGACGCACGGGCGCTTCCCGGTGCATATCCCGCTGCATATCGTCAATGGCGCCAACGACGGGCCGACGCTGGTTGTACAAGCCGGCGCCAGCGGCCTCGAAATAGAGCCGTCGCTGATCTTGCCGCATGTCGTCAACGAACTTGATCCGGCCGCTATCAGCGGCACATTGATCCTGGCGCCGCTGATGAACACCTCAGGCTTTGAATTCGCGCGGATCAACAGCGTCTACGACGACAAGCACCTCAACCAGGTCGGGCGCGGCGACGCCGGCGGCAGCGTCAGCGAGCAGTTGATCCACGCCTACTATCAGGCGGCCATCGCGGAAGCTGACGCCCTGCTGGATATCCGCACCGGCTCGCAGTGGAGCTACCACCAGTTCGTTGGCGTCAATGACGAGGGCGATGTAAAGGCGTCGCAAGCCCTGGCGGTTGCGCTGGGATTGCCGAATGTCGTGTTGGGCAAGGACGAAGACAGCTCGATGGCGCAGGAGGCTGCGCGCGACGGCAAGGCGGTTGCGGTGGCCTTCATCGGCGGCGGCCCCGGCCTGCGCGATTATCGCGATCAGGACCTGGGACGCATACGCCAGGCTGTCTTGAACGCCATGCGCCACCTGGGCATGCTGGACGGCGATATCGAGTCCGATGTTGACGCCGTCAGCGTCATCCGGGAACACTCGGTAATCACGCCAACTGGCGAGCGCGGCTTTGTCTTCATGGACAAGACCCTGCGCGGTCAAGCGGTTGAAGCCGGCGCCGTGCTCGGCTACGTGCGCCACCCCTTCTCCGGCGAGACCTTGGAGGAGATTCGCGCGCCGCGGGCGGGTATCGTGGCGCATGCCGGCGCGTCCTGGCCCGTGCCGCTTGAGGATAGCATACTCGCCATCGTGGGCGACCTGGTCGAGGAAGTCGCAATCGGCTAGGCGACTCTCTGAAATCACATAGACTGCGCTGCGTCGACGACCACCGTCGCAACGGTTGCGGATCCTGCCTTCCGCAGTCAGGTCGGCCCGCCATGCGTCCCTGCGCCCGCGTTCATTTCATGTCGCGGGTACTTTTTGACATGCTGATTCCTGAGCGATATACTCTCAGCCAGTAGTTGATCCGCTGCACAATTCCACTGATTCGCAATAAATCGACTGCCTATTCAAGGTATGGTCAGCGTCCGCGCAATCATATGGATGAACGCACGCATCGAACACTTCCGGCAACGCACACGGCGCGTCATTGAGTAGTTACAAGTTCACAACCGAGTTTAAGAATTCGGAAACTTTCAATGACATCAGATGCCAGCTTCCGTAATCATAGTCTTATGTCACTCGTGGCGACGAAGCGCGACGCCTACATCGCGACCCTGCGCGAGTTGCTGGCTGAGTCCGCTGACGGCGAGGAGGCGCTGCAGCGCGCCGTTGCGCAGCGCTTCAAGCAACTGGGCTGTCAAGTCGAGAGCATAGCCAGCCGGCCCAATCGCTTTGTCCTGACGGACGACTTCGGGGCGCCGAGCGCTGAATCAGAGTTGGAGCGCATCAGCGTGGTCGCGGTCTCACCTGGCGCGGGCGCTGGACGCAGCCTGCTGGCCTTCGCTCATCCCGACAGCGAGCCGGTGGCTGACACTGATCAGTGGCGACACGACCCCTTCGCCGGCGAAATCGAGAACGGGCGCATGCACGGCTGGGGCATCGCCGATGATCTCAGCGGCGTCGTAGCGATGATTTGCGCGCTCAATGCAGTGCGGGCGGCCGGGCTGAAACTGGCGGGAGATGTCATCTGCGCCAGCGCCGTCAGCAAGCGGCGAGCGCAAGGCATTTACGCTTTGCTGGAGCGGGGATATCATGCCGACGCCGCCATCTACCTGCACCCGGCCGAATCAGGCGCCGGGCTGGGCGATATCAAAGCCCGGGCCTCGGGCTTGATGTACTTTCGCATTACGGTCAGCGGTCAGCCGCCGGATACATCCGAGCCGACCCACACGCCCTTCTACCACCTGGCGGTCAATCCGCTCGATAAAGCCTGGCTGGCCTACCGGGCGCTGGCGGAGCTGGCCGAGCGCCGAGCGCAACGCGTCCATCACCCGGCCTATAGCGCGATTGGCCGCGCGACCAATTTGCATATTTCGCATATC
>DAOULD010000173.1:0-20393 GCA_034420635.1 Anaerolineae bacterium
GCTGTCAATTGGGCTCTGGACGCGGTCAATGCGAGAGAACTGGCAGACCAGGTCCTTACCGAGCTCAGCGACGGTCAACGTCAAAAGCTGATGATCGCGCGCGCCCTGGCGCAGGAGACTGCGATCATGCTGCTTGACGAACCGACAGCCTTTCTTGATCTGCCGCGCCGCGTTGAGATCATGCGCCTGCTTAAGCGCTTGGCGCATCAAACGGGACGCGCAATCCTCGTCTCCACGCACGACCTGGATCAGGCGCTGAGAAACTGCGACCAACTTTGGTTGATGCGGGAGGGCGCCATGCTGGTCGGCGCCCCCGAAGACCTGGTGCTTGACGGCGGCATCACGGAGACCTTTCATAGCGACGGCATCAGTTTTGATCAGAGCAGCGGCGCCTTCGCTGTTGAAACGCCCGCCGGCGCTGCGATACATGTCAATGGTAGCGGCACACGAGAAACCTGGATGCGGCGGGCGCTCGAACGAAATGGCTATCGTCATGATCCGGTTGCCGGCGTCGCGGGCATCTCCCTGGGGCAAAACGGCCAGGGACCCGAATGGCATCTGACAATAGAGGAGCGCCTAAGCCGGCATCACTCGATTGCCGGGGTCTTGGCCGCGCTTAAAGACGCGAGAATATGAGCGACAGGACTGAAAGCAAGCGGGGTCTCGTGTTGGTGCATACCGGCGAGGGACGCGGCAAATCAACATCGGCCTACGGCGTGATTCTGCGCATGTTGGGTCGAAAAAAGCGCGTCGCGCTGATCCAATTCCTCAAGCGCGAAAGCGGCAATTGGGACGAGATCCGCGCATTCAAAGAGCTGGGACTTGAACCAATCAAGACCGGGGACGGCTTCACCTGGACCAGCAAAACATCGACGAGACAGGAGCGCGAGCGCTGCATGGCTGGCAAAAGGCGCGGGCTATCATCACTTCCGACGAATACGAACTGGTGGCGCTCGACGAGTTCACTTATCTGATAGACTTCGGCTGGCTGGACGCGACTGAAGTGATCAACTGGCTGCGAGCCAACAAACCGGCTCGTCTGAACCTGCTCATTACCGGACGTAACGCGCCAGCGCAGTTGATCGAGTACGCCGATACCGTCACTGAAATGCGCAACATCAATCACGCTTACGACAGCGGCATTCTGGCTCGCGCGGGCATTGAGTTCTAAGGCGTCGACGAAGGGAAATACGCTAGATGACCACCACGGCTGATCGCGCCGGGATCGCTATTCCACCGCCCAAGCTATGCCAGTTCTCATCGTCCACGGCTCGGTAGCGGCTGACTGAATGTTCGCCGTCAACTGACACCTCGACGCGGACTGATTCGTCTTCGTAATTGGCAATAGCAAGCCCGGGCGCCCGATCCGTCTTGCTGACAAAAACGGCGTAGGGATGGTGAGAGCTGCCGTCCGCCGCAGTCACGGTCGCGCCCACCGTATCGCGATATTCGCCGTCCCAGAAATAGTCGCGCAGTTCGCTGCGCAAGGCATCCATTCTCTTGCCGTAGTCCATCGTCAGCGGGAAATCGTCCAAATGTCCTTTGAAATTGTAGGGTTCATAGCTCATGATGTAGCGATATAACAAGCACTGATTGATCATATTGCGATCATTGAAGCCGCTGATGGCGGTCATCAGTGGCATGTGCGGCAGCATATATCGCGAAAGCGGTACGTGCCGCTTGTCCCAACTGCGATGATAAGACAGGTGGTATGCCTCGAATTGCCAATCGTAGATGCCTTCCCCGGCAAAGAGAAAATCGGGCTTGACCTCCCGACTCATTTTCTCAAGGTGCTGCTGGAATTCGATATCGCGCGAATAAACGGGAAATCCCGGCCGATGGCCATGGCTCTCGTCAAAGCACAACAGCGCCGGCGAGTGGTGCTGGTTTTCATCGTAAAGAATACCGTCAGCGCCCAAATCCAGCACTTTCTGGAATTCCTTGGCGCAAATCTCGAGATACTCGTCGCTGCCAAAGCACATGGGTATCAGTCGCTTGGTATTGATGTTGAGCGCTTGCGTCGCGGTATGATATTGATAACCGTTGTAGTGGTAATAATCGCCGTAGGGATCCTTTACCGCCAGGCGATGCAGATCCTCGCGGAACCACTCGGTGGCGCGGTCGGCCCAGGTGAATTTGGCAAAGATAATCAGCTTGACGCCGCAACTCTGAATATGCGCGATCGCCGCCTTGAGCTCGTCAAAACTGCCCAGGCGCGGATCGGGACTATGCGAGGGATTGCCTTGATCTTGCCCGCCGTCATTCCAGCCAACCAACTGAATCGCCTTGACGCCATGTCTCGCGGCTTCTTCGCCTATTTTGCCCAGTTCCTTGAAATGAATGCGCAATTCGTCCTCGGGCGAGTTAATATGCAATTGCCACCAGGCATGGGGATGGCGCGCCCACTCAGGAACCTCCGGCGTCGTCATCCAGGTATCGCGCCAGCTTCGGTAGACATCGATACCGTGCTGCCAGCCGCCTTGATAAGGTTGAATCGAGACCGGCGTCAGCGCGCGTGATTCGCCCGGCTGGATATATGGCAGGTGAATGGCGGCAAAGCGCGATGCGACATCCAGCCCGCTGATGGACGGGGAAGTCGGCACGCGTGAATCAATGGCGCTGTCGTAGCCGGGGCGCAACTCGTTATGCCAAGCCACCAACTCCGCGCTCGGCTCGCTTATGCCGGCATAAAGTCCCTGATCGGCGCTACGCAATAGCACATATGGCACGGCAGGCGCGCCGCTGCGCCAGGAATCCGGACCATATTGGACGGGATAGTCAAATCCATAGTAGCCCAAGGTGTTCTCGAAACTGGGATAGAGTTGACGCCGCTCGGCAGTGGCGTAGCCGTAGTGAAAGACCTCGAACTCTTCGGCGCCAGGCGGTCGCTGAACATCGCCAAAATAAGGGCAATGCACCGTCTCGACTACACGGTCGGACTGGTTGTCGATGGCGAGCGCAAATGTCGCGCGCGGCCCGGACAATGTGACGCTTTGCGTGATCTTGATCTTGTGCTCGCCGCCATAGGCCGAATTCACGCGGTCCCAGGTGAATATGACCTGCTGATGATCGTCCGCTATGACCAGCGACGAAACTTGCTGTTCTTCGCCATATACCGGGTTGTTGCGCCGTCCCGGTAAAGGAATCAAGAGTTGGAAGGAAAGTCCAAGATGGCGCCGGTTGAGGACCTCCCATCCCGTCTCCTTCGCCGTGAAACCAACCAAGGCGCCGGTTTCCCTGGAGAACTCCAGCCGCAACGCGTCGTTTTCCAATGTAACAATATTCATCAATGACTCCTCTTAGCCTTTGATTGAACCCGAGGTCAGTCCTTGAATAAACCAGCGCTGCATGAAGACGTAGAGCGCGATCATGGGAATGGAGGCGATGCTCAAGGCGGCGAAAACATCCGTCCATTCGACCCGGCCATATTGGAAGAAGAATACCTGCACAGCCAGCGTCAAGGGGCGAATCTCTGGCGAACGCACCAGCAGCAACGGCAGAAAGTATTCGTTCCACGCTCCAACGAAGGTCAAGATGGCGACGGTCGCCACCGCCGGACCCGAGATGGGCATGACCACGCGCAGGAAAGCCGAGAATTCCGAACAACCATCGATCTTGGCGGCTTCGCGCAATTCGTTCGGTATCGAGCGGAAGAAGGCTTGAAAGATAAAGATAGACAGGGGCAAGCTGCCCGAAGCGATACCCAAGATTAAGCCAATATAACTGTCGGTCAAGCCCAGCCGTACAAACAGCACATAAAAGGGAATGACCGGCGTCGGCGCCTGCATGGTGAAGATCAGCACCAGCAAAATAGCCGCGCCGAAGCGGAAACGAAACTTGGCAAATGCGTAACCGGCAATAGACGACAGGGCAATCACAAACAGCACTGTTCCCAGCGAAATGATCAAGCTGTTTATCAGCGCCCGGCCCAGGTTGGCCAGCTCCCAGGCACGATGATAGTTGTCGATATCGAGAACCGAGGGCAGGCCCCAGACATTGTTGAGGAATTCGCCGCTGGTCTTGAACGACGCCAACACCATCCAGAAGACAGGGTAAATGATAACCAGAGTGAAGAGCAGCAAGGTACCGTGGTTGAACAGCTTGACCAGATACGGACGCCAGTAGATCCCGCCCGGTTCCCGCTTCGCATTCAGCGTATCGCCGCTAGCCATCTTTCAACTCATTCCGTGTTGTCGACGCGGGTCATCAGCCACAGTTGCAGCGCTGCCACCAAAGTCACGATGGTCAACAAGACGTAGGACAAGGCGGCGGAGAAGCCGAAGCGATAGAACTTGAATCCACGCAAGAAAATATGCAGCGCCATCACATTGGTGGAATTGGCGGGTCCCCCTTCCGTCATGACGTAGGGAATATCAAAGACATTGAAGGCGCCCATAACCGAGATCGTGACATTGACAATCATAACCGGCTGCAGCATTGGCAGGGTGACGTGCAAGAACTGCTGCCACGCCGAAGCGCCATCTATTCGCGCCGCTTCATAAAGTTCGTCGGGAATCGACTGCAGGCCGGCGAGGAAAATCACCATGTGGAAGCCGTACCACTTCCATATATCGACCAAGGTCAAGGACTTCAAAGCGATGTCGGTATCGCCCAACCAATCCAGCGCCAGGAATCCCAAGCCTAGATTTTCCAGCAAATTGTTAATCAAACCGAATTCAGTATTGAAAAGCCAGCGCCACAAGATGCCGATGACGACGAAGGACATCACCACTGGCATGAACAAGCCGGTTCGATAGAATGTTCGGCCGCGCAATGCCTGGTTGAGCATGACCGCCAAAAAAAGGGACAGGACTATCTTGCCGACTACTGTGATCACGGCATATTCGACATTGTTGCCCAAGACCATTAGCGTCAGCTTGTCGTTGAGGATCTTGTCAAAGTTGCGCAATCCGATGAAGCGCGGATCTTCGATGCCGTCCCAGCGCAGCAAAGCCAGATATATGCCACCGATCAACGGACCCAGCTTGAAGATGCCGTAGACCAAGATAGCCGGCAGGATCCACAGATACGGAGCCAGCGAGGCTCGGCGCTGCTTTTGTTGCTTCCTCTTTGCGGACAACGACAGTGGCGCCACAGGTTCTCCTAGACGGCGAGACGTGGCAGCGCGGGGCAGTGGCGGAATCACCACTGCCCCGCGTCAATGTTTTGCGGGCGCTAGACTTCGAATTCGTAACCGTCGGCGAAAAGCTCGTCCATAACATCCTGGATGGCTTGCGCCGCATCGGCAGGGCTGGCCATGCCCGCGACGATGGCTTGCTGCTGTTCCTGGTAGGCGCGGGTGATTTCCGGCGGCCAATACCAGTCAAGGTAGGTGAACTGCTCCGAGGCGGAAATCTCGCCGTAGCGTACAGCCAAGGGATCGTCGCTGGGCTCGATATTGATATTTGTGGAAACGGCGTCGGCGCCGAGGGCGTTGCGCTGGGCGACCATCTCATCGCTGGTCATGAACTTCAAGATAGCGTGAGCGGCGCCTTCGCGTTCCGGCGCGATCCGCGAGTAGACGCCGGTTGCCCATCCGGTGCCGCCGGGCAATTGTCTGCGGACGCTCTCGTCATCGACCGAACGCAGGGGATTGACAAAGCTCAGATCGAGATCGGGATAATCGCCGGAACGGTAAGTGCCGACGAAGCTGCTGTGGTGATACCAGAAGGCGGAGGTGCCCTGGGTCAGGGAGAGCTGCGCGGCGGCGACATCGAGGCTGTTGACGCCCTCGCTGAACAAGCCGTCGGCGGTGTATTGGTGCAGGATCTCCAAACCTGCAAGATGATCCGGATCCGTGAACTTGGCTTGTCCGGTCAGGGCGTTGAAGGTGCCCTCAAGCGGCTTGTTGCCAGAGGTTTGCGCGTAAGCCCAGAACTGCCAAATCGGCCAGAGGTAGATGTTCTGACCAGAGTGAGTGAAGGGCGCATAACCGGCCGCCTTCAGATCATCGGCCATGTCCACAACGTCCTGGTAGGATTCGGGATCGCCCTCGAAGCCGACCGCATCCAGCGCCTTCTGATTGAAGAAGAAGGGGAAGCCGCTGATGCCGCCATTGGGGATCGCCCAGAGCCTGCCGCCGATGGTGTAGGTCTCGAGTCCAACAGGGCGGAAACGGTCAAGATAGTCGACATCCGACAAGTCCTGCAAGCGACCGCCAACGGCATAGCGCCGCAGGTCTTGACCGTTGAGATCCATAATATCGATCTGATCGCCGGCGATTTCCGCCGCGGCAAATAGCTCGGTATAGCGTTCGCTGGTGAGTCCGCGCCATTCCACTTCTATGCCGGGGAATTCGGCTTCGATTCCCTCGATCATGAAGTCGTGCTGCTCGGCAGCGCTGGCGCTAAGAATGACGATGCTGCCCTGATAGTCGCCCTGCCCCAATACCGGCATACTGCCGATATTGGTAGCGCCAGCGACCAAGACTCCGCTGGCGCCGGCAGCAGCCTTCAGAAAATCGCGTCTACTTAACTTATTACTCATCTTTCAGTCCTTTCAACAACTCAAAAACTGTATACGACAAGCTGGCTTTCGAAATGCTGTATTACACCCCCTTTTATGCCTTGACGGAAAAGATAACAGATACCTGAAGTTTACTTAGATTGACGACATAAGTCAAAAACCAGACCGGGGCAATCGCAGCAAATTATTTCTTAGCCCCGGACACGGCGAGGGTCGCGTCGCCACCCGCTAGGCCGCCGACACAAAGTTTTTTATTTGCTAGCGAAGTCATCATGTAGCCAGAATGAAGCCACTCCCGGCGAGTGTTTGTTTTCAGTTTGTCTCTTGTCCGACTTTGTCCGTTTCGGACAATAGACGCGGTTTTGCAGCCGAAACGGAGGAAATGCAGGCGGCTGACGGTATGAATTTGGTTTGCCGGCGCAGCGGCGCATCCGCCGCCATAAAGGCGGCTTCTGCCCCTGACATGCCTCTGAACCGCCCCTAGCTGTCCCCCTAAATTCCGCAAGTGTATAGATACCGTATAGATACAGTCTGTTTTTTCGGAGGATACTTTTTAGAGTCCGGCCGTGAAGGCGGGAATAGGCGGAGGGCATCGGCCGGGGACCGAGATTGAGAGCTTGCGATAATTGATCCATAGGAGGAGCATATCATCATTTTGAGCAGAAAGGAAGAACAAATGTTCGCGGTTTTCGAGATTGCCGAAAAGCGATTTTTGGAGGGCGCCTCGCAGGGTCGCGTAGGTCACGTAGACATTGACCTTCGACACTGACCGCCGGTCGCGTAGACACTGACCGCCGACACAGTCCGCCTACATCTAGTAGGCCTTTGACACTAAGCCTTCGACACTGACCTGCGGGGAAAGATTCAGGGTGGGATGGAAAGGCAACTGTTTTTAATGCGATTACCCTGAAAACCAGACAAGAAAAAACCGACATTGCTGTCGGTCTTATTCGTCATATGGGCTGTACAGGACTCGAACCTGTAACCTCCTCGACGTCAACGAGGCGCTCTGCCAGTTGAGCTAACGGCCCGTCTTGTATTGAAGAGTATACACTTTTTGCCTCAACGGTCAAGCCCGCCCCCGGTATGCCATGCCCTGTCGCCCATTGCATGGAACTCTTCTGCCCCTTTGACAAAAGCGACCTATCCGACTTAGAATGGCGCGGGTACAGACAGCGAAACAAGAAAGAACCCGCGCGTGCAAAACATCATCGCTGAATACGCAAAATCGCGCTTTCGCGAAATACAGGACGTCAAATACGCCACGACGCGACCGGAGGCCAACCTGGTCTTCCGTAGCCACGAGCCGGAGATCATCGTCGAAACCTGGATGAACAGCCGGCTCTACGTATACGTCCTCGATCATGCGCCCAAAACGCGAACGATAAAAGCAATCCTCAAGCAGAACACCGGCGCCAGCATCGGCACGCTGTTCTTAGTCGATGCCGAGCTATTGCCGAATGACGGATATGTCGGGAGAGTCCCCAGTTGGCAAGATGATCTGCGTGCGATGAATATGGGCGCCATCTACGCCTACGATCTCGCGGACGACGCGATTCGATTGATACAAGTCAATTATGACGAGACGACACTGCGCAACCAGTTCATCGTTTGGCACACGACCGAATTCCCCTGCGACGCCGTTTCTGTGCGGCGGCGCGATTTTCAAAGCAATATCAGGGGCAGTTGGTATATCGGCGACATCGCCTCGCCCCGCTTCAAACGCCGCATCGACGAAGAACGCGCCCGACAACGTTTTCACTATCAGACCAAGCGCAGGCAAAAGATCGATGGCTTGCCTGCCGAGCGGATCAACGCCGCCTATCTGGCGCTGGAGATTGAAGTCGGCGCGGGCCAAGAAGCGGTCAAAGAAGCCTTCCGCAAACTCGCCCGTGAATACCATCCCGACGTGACGGCTCACGAAAAGGGCGAAGCCGAGCGGCGCTTCAAAGAGGTGCAGTCCGCCTACGATCAAATCAAATCGCATCGGCGCTGGCGCTAGTACTGGGGCGCGTTGAGACCGAGTTCTAGCTCAAGGCTACGATCCGCTCTCGGAGAGAATCTGGACAGCCCGCAAAAGCGCGCGCTTGTCACCCACGTTACCGGGAAAGACAACATATGTACCGCCCGGGTATCGGCTGCTGACATCGGGCTGCCAGACCGGAATGCCCGGCAAGATCTGTCCCAAGACGCGCGCCCGGGTGATGGAGAGCGCCTCCGTGGCAAGATCGCTTGATGTGATTCCACCCTTGGCAATGATAAAACGAGGGGGGATGCGCAGTCCCCGCACGATTTGGACCAGACACTCGGATACGCGCTTGCCGATCTGAAAGTTGGCTCTTTCGTCCTGGCCGGCGACGAGCTGGCGGCTTGTATAAACCACCGCATGAATGCCGACTTCCAGGATTGAGTTCAGTTCTTCCGCTATCGGCTCGATGAAGGACGCGGACTCCGGTGAATCGAGCAATTCCGGCACTTTTACTTCTACGCCGCGCGCCTCCCCGCTCTCCAGCAAGACGGCGAGTTGTTCCGATGATTTCTCGACAAAAGAGCCGACAACGACAAGCCCTCCTCGCTCGGGCATCAGCTTCATTTCATTAGCTTTGAGCGGCGCGCGAATCGGAATCCCGCCGCGTATTCCGGCAAATGATGCAGCCGTCCGATAGATCAAGTTTTTCCCGGCCGATTCCGCCCGCAGACAAGCGAGAGCGAGCACTTCCAGATCCCTTTCCGACACCGCGTCGACAACGCAAATCGCGCCATCTCCCAGTTGCTTCAATACCTCATAGACCGCCGAAGGTCCACCCAGGCGGATTTCGTCAATCGACAGACGGACGACGTCCCGCGCCGATATCTCACCTTGAGTCTTTTCTTCGACCCACTTGCTCAACTCGGAGTTGGCGTAAGCAAATACCGGATCCCGGGCGAAGGGTGTAGCGGCAGCCGGGATTAGCGCGCTCCCTTCTTCAACATAATGTACGCCGCGAATTGTGTAGCGCCCGCCCGCCATGAAAGCCGGGACGATCAAGATCCCGTCGGGGCGAGCAGCCAGGGAACTCGCCAGCGCGTCTGTCTCCGCGGGGAAGTGGCCGCGCAAGGTTGAATCGCTGCGGCTGATTATGGTGAACGGGCGGTCGGCAAGATCACTAGCAGCTTGCAAGTTGTTTGCGATTTCTCTGTTTATCGCAGCCGCGCGATTCGCGTCCACACTTCGAGAATTGGTCAAGATGTAACAAATGGTATCGGGGCTTTGCATTTCGCGCCCGAGCGCGTCGACCGACCACTCCGTCAATACGACGGTGTCATAGACCGTCTGCGTGCCCGTGGGATCGTCATCGAGCACGAAAACTTTCTGCTTTCTCTCCCGCAGGAGCGCCTGAATCTGCGGGATGAGGTCAAACTCCCACTCGGGGGGCAAGCTGGAAAACAGAGCCGTCTTTGGGACGGGCTGCGCATCAATTCCCGATGGCAAGCTTCACCTCAACCCTTGGGTCGCTTTCTTAATAAACCGCGTCGCTCAGGCGCCGAGAAGGCTTATTGTTTTGCGCGCGCCCGGGCGTCCTTTTCGCCGGTTACGCGCCCAGCGGCTGGATAAAGGGGCCGGCGCCGCTATCGTCAAACAGCCGCAAGTGACTCCGTCTCACGTTCAGTAGGCAGCTTCTGTCCCGGAGTTAGCTGGCCATCAATGATCAAGCCTTTGACTTGCTCCACAATCGTTTCGGCGACGGTTGCCCGCTGCACACTATTAAAAAGCTTCGCCATGCGAGGCCTCGAATTCGGGACAATCGTTCCGCATACTCATCTGGTGGTATGATGACCTGCCAGCCCAAGATAACATGTCGGACTGTCCTTGTCAAAAACTCGCGGGCTGTTGACAGGACCGGGCAAGAGCACTTCAAGTTGTCGGCGTCGCGCTGGCAGGACGTGGCGAAACCGGCATCGCTGAGGACGATCCGGCGATTAAACACAGAGCGAATTAGCCGCCCTGCGGTTGGGTAGTATTACTCCGCGAATCGCATACAATATCGCGCGAAACTCGCGTCAAGTTCGACGGGCGCCGCCAAAGCTGCGACGATCTGCAAGATCTCGGCGCGATGAAGCGTATTGTGATTAAAGACCTGGAAAACCAACTGCCACGCTGGAACAGCGATAATCGTGTCGCGATAGACCGTTTCAACCATACGGTCGAATTCCCGATCGTCGAACCGAGCTATGTACGTCTTCCACTCGGCTTCAACGGCATCCCAACGTTCCCGCACCTGCGCGCGATCCGGGTTGTCAACTGCAAATGCCTTGCTGACTTGCTTGCTGCCGCGCAGCCTTTGCCTATAGCTATGCATGGCGTCAATGACGTGGGCGCACTCCCGCTGCAAGCTGCCCCAGGAATAACCGGTGTCCGCATAGAACAGGGACTCTTCAAGCGGCATGATGACTTCGTCCCAAAGGCGCCTGTCCTCGAGCATTTGATACGCGAAGATCGTTTTGACCAGGTCTGACTTCATCCGCGCAATAATCCCGTCAAATGCTGCAAGAGGCTCAAATCAAATTCTGCCGGTTGGTTCACCTCCGCCACCAGGCGCAATATCCGCGAACGCCGCGACGTGCCCTGATAGAGCACATGGAATATCAACTGCCAGACTTCCATTGCGCGACGGTTGCCGTTGGTCTCAAATTCACGGCGAGAGAAAAACTGGTCCCCATCCAGTTCCTGCGCGAATTTGGTCCAAGCCCACCGCAGGGACGACCAACTGGCAGCGATCGCCGCCCGGTCCGCTCTGTCTTCAACCGACTCGCCAGCGACGGGGGAGTCCCCAAGGATTCGTTGCAAATAGACTGATTCCGTGTCAATAATCCTTAGGCATTCACTTTGGACAGACCCTCCCAAAAACGTGACCTCGCGCAGGAATTGATCCTCCGTCAGCGGCGCAATGGCCAAATCCCAGACGCGCTGGTTTTCCCAGAAGTTGAATCGGATCAGCTTTCGCGCGAAATCGACATTAAAAGCGCCTGATTCGGTGTCCAGAGTAAGCTCCTCCAACGCGCTCAGGGGATCCTTAGGTTACAAAGCGGAGATTCTTAAAGATGAAAGCGCGCAATAACATAGACCGCGAAAAGGTGGGTCCACCAGGACTCGAACCTGGAACCAATCGGTTATGAGCCGACTGCTCTGACCATTGAGCTATGGACCCGGGTGAAGAACCATCATACGGAGTATGATACGCGAAGTCAATGCGGACGACGACTGAGAGCGGGTAACGGGATTCGAACCCGTACTGACACCTTGGAAGGGTGGAGTGCTACCATTACACCATACCCGCGAATGCTGTCTTCGGCAGTCGGGGCGCCCGGATTCGAACCGGGGACCTCACGGACCCAAACCGTGCGCGCTACCGGGCTGCGCCACGCCCCGAACGCTGACATATGCTACAGCGATACAGAGCCAAAGTAAAGCCACAGTTTGACAGCGCCATGCGCTCACACGGGGCGCAATCACGTGCTGTCAGCCATTTCACTTGGTCCAGAACGGGACTCGCCGCCCCCGAACAGGTCCATCCATTCCTCCACTTCTTCCGCGGAGATCTGTATATCAACTTCCTCGCCCGGGGCGTCTTCAGCCGGGCTTTCTCCCGCAAGTTTGTCAACAAACTCGGCTGAGGTCAGCCATTTCATCTTGTGCGCCCGGGCGCAATCCAGCACGGCTTGGTCAGAAGAGACAACAGTCCAGTTTTTTGGATCTCTGGTGCGGCGGATATGTAGTTTGAGCAAATGGTCCGCATCCGAATGTCGCATCGCGGCAAAGATAACCTGAACGGATTTGCTCGACATGGCGGAATACCCGCCGGGGAGGCCGCAATCAAAGATCACAGTACATTGCATGCGACCCCGCCTCTTCGCGACCAAGCCCTTAAGTTTGGTCACCAACTTGGCTTCGTCGTTTGGATCCGCCAGGTCGATATCAGGCAAACTGGCGATCAAGTTATGTCCATCAATGAGATAAGGCATTTCGAAAACTTTTCCGCTTGCGGGGACGGGCTGGCAGGACGCGTATAGGCTCCTTCGGCGCGCGATCTTGCGCCTGCCATTGTCGCCCGCTTATCCATGCAGGGGCAAGCCCATGGTGAAGGCGCTCCCGACATTCAGACGGCTGCGGACTTGCAAGAAACCGCCATGTACTTCGCAGATTGCCCTCGCAACATACAGCCCCTGTCCCAAGCCCTGCCGCGATTCGCCTGCTTCAACGCGGTTGTTGTCACCACGGTAGAAGCGCTCGAAAATATGCGGCAAGTCCTTTTCGCCGATACCGACGCCGTTGTCTGTGACGCGAATCGAGACATAGGCGCTATCGGCAATCGCCCTGGTCCGCGCAGCCAAAGCGACATATCCGCCGCGACGGTTGTATTGCGCGCCATTGCGGACCAAGTGTCCCAGCGCCCATTGCAAACGCTTGTCATCGCCGCGGACCTGCAATCCGCCGATGCCCCGTGTCATGACCAACAAATCAATGCCTCGCGCCTGGAGATCCAGACTGATGCCTCGGACGACCGACCACAAGAAGTCTTCGACGGAAACGGCTTGGCGCTTGACGTCAAAAATGCCGGCGTTCATCTCGGCAATATCCAGCAATTCCAGGACCAATTGGTCGAGCAAATCAACGTTGAACAACAATTTGTTCAACAATTGCCGATTGACCGCCGCGTCTTCCGGCCTGGCATTGAGCAATTCACCAGCCAGCTTGATAATGGACATCGGCGTTTCAAGCTCCTGTGCGATCTGTGAGACATAGCCGTCCTTCAGGCGCTGCGCCAGCGCATCGTGCGTGACGTCGCGCAAGATGATTACGCTGCCGATTCGTCTCTTGTTCTCGTCGCCGATGGCAACAACCTGGGCGCGCACGATGCGATGGTTTAGCGCTATCTCGTCCGATTCGCCCAGGGGCATTAATTCAGCCTGTATCTCGGTCACCGCGCGATACTGCTCGAAAAGCGAACCCAGCGCGCTATCCCAAAAAGCCTTTCGACCTCCTAACATGACCTGCGCAGCCTGGTTCAACATCGTCACCTTGCCATTCAGGTCCTGCAATATGATGCCGTCGTTGACACTGCCCAGAACAGCGTGCAGCCGCTCCAATTCACCGGCGCGCGAGTGCAAGGCGCGCTGCAAATGCCGCTGTCGCCTGTTCAGTTCTTCATTGCGCCTGGCTTGTTCCAATAGCAATTCCTGCTGCTGTCGCAGATGTTCTTGCACGTCCCTTCGTCCATGCAAGCCGCGATAGAGCCGGCGAAATACCGATTCGCTTGCCGCGCCGAACTTATGCACCTGCGCCACTGTATGGCCGATTTCAGTTGGAGTTGCGGAAGGTATCTTGCTCATCTTTACTTCGCTGGCCACATCATTTGAAAGCGGACCTGCTAGAAACTATTGCCGTAATGAAGTCGCATAACTTTAATGATTGATTATAGTCAAGTTGCGAAATGGGCGCGAACTGGTCGCGAGAGTTTGCGCTGGGGGGCAATAGGCTTATGATGGTAAGTACAAGACCATTGACTGGATACAAAGCCATCGAGGCGGACTGCCGGAAATGCAAAGCATAGCGCCAACACGCCGGCTGAGCAGGCGCTCGCGCGACCTCTTGGCAGTTGCCGCTGTCGTTTTTCTTGTGGGCGCGCTGGTGATGATCGCGGGCATCGCTCTTCACATATTCAATCTGGTAGTCCCGTTCAATCCCGGCTCGCAAATATATGATCTGACCAGAAAAGGGATTCTGTCGCTCGGCGCTGGAATCGTGTTCGCGTCTTTCTTGATGGCTTTGCGCGCGATCACCTGGAAGACCGACAACGCCCTGGCGCGTGAACTGGGTACCTTGCTTGTTCAGCATCTGGACCGTCAATTCGTCTATATACGTAATATCAGCAAGCGCCCGATCGGTTACCTCGATGCGGTGCTGGTCAGCAAACACGGGGTGCTGGTCTTTCGCATCACCAAGCGCAAAGGGCTCTTCTTCAACGACAAAGGGGACTGGCTGCGTCGCCGGCCCAAGGGCAATTGGAAACCGATGCGCTGGAATCCTACGCGCGAAGTCGTCGTTCAAGTTTCCAGGCTGCGCGAGTTTCTTGAGGATTTCCAACTGGCTGCCGTCCCCGTTCGCGCAGTGATTATTTTTACGCGCGAAAGCCCGCTGGTACAATTGACCCTGCGCGACCCCGCCGTTCCCGTCGTGCACAGCAGCAAGCTCGTGGAACATCTTCAAGACAATTATCTTGGGCGCGATCGCCTGGATGCCGAGACGGTGCAGCGGGTCGCCAACCTGCTTTATCGCTGAAGGTCGAGTATGCCTGCCAACTTGTATCTGGCGCCAATCGGCGCCGACAAGACCGCAACAGTCGTGGATGGTCTCCTTGAGGCCATACATGTTCGGCGACAGACGCTGCCAAAAGTCTGGGTGCTGACGGCAAATCGGCGGCAGGAAATGAGTTTTCGCGGGCGCCTGACGGACCAAGGCGGCGCAGAGTCGACAATCTTCAACATCGAGTACTTCAGCTTCTATACGTTAAACGAGCGTTTGCTCAACCTGGCCGCGAAGCCTGCGCGCAAAATCACCGGGCATACGCAATTGGCTTTGCTGCGCAGCCTGACAGGCCGCATGAACAATGAAGGCGAACTGCGCTATTTTGACAGAATCGCAAGTACCCATGGTTTCATCGAGATAGTAGCCGACCTGATCAACGAGTTGAAACAGAACGGCGTCGATGTTCAGCAATTCGCCCGGGCAGGGGGCTCCGACAAAGACCGCGATATCGCAGGGATCTATCGGCTGTACCAGAAGACGCTGATTGACAGCGAACTCGTTGATATCGAAGGCGAAGGCTGGCTGGCTCTGGCGACTCTTCGTCAAAAGCCGGATATCGTAGGGGATGTGGATCTGGTCATTGTCGACGGTTTCGATCAGTACACCCCCGTGCAAGCGCAAATGTTGGCTGAACTGGCTCGGGCGGTTCCGCAGGTCGACATCACGCTGACGACACTGCCGGAAAAAGCCGGCGCCTTTTCCCGTCGCAGTGAACTCACCCGTTCGCGCCTGGAAGACGCGCATAAAGAGGCTGGATCCAGTCTTCGCATAACGACGCTGCCAGCTCAAGCCAGCGACCGTCATGCGGACCTCGCGCAACTGGGCGCGGTGATATTCCAGGCCAAGCCCGCTTCCTCCGGCGGCGAGGCGCTTCGATTGATCGCCATGCCGAGCGAAGCCGAAGAAACAAGAGCGGTCTTGCGCGCGATAAAAGAGCAACTGCAAAAAGGCGCGCGCGCCGACGATATACTGATCGCGCTGCGCGACTGGGATCGCTACGCCCCCTATTTCCGGCAAGGGCAAGACGAATACGATCTGCCCCTGCTGCTGCACAACCAGCCGCTTTTGCATACGATTCCGGTAATTGCCGTCCTGATCGACCTGCTCGACCTGGCGCCGCATTATCGACGCGCCGACCTCTTGGACATTTTGCGTTCGCCGTATATCGATTCCGGCTTGAGCGCGGAAGACGTCGACCTCCTGGACAGAATCAGCCGAGAGCAATTGTTCTTGCGCGGCGCGCGGCGTCACTGGATCGAGATGATCAAATTGGCTGCCGAGCATCCCTGGATTAACGACGAAGGAAACGTCGAAGCGGCAGGGGAACGAGCAGAGAACCTGGCGCGCAAACTGGAGAAATTTTTAGGTGGCCTTACGCCTCAGGCTTCGGCGGAGACCTCTGACTATATCGAATGGCTGGAGAATTTAATCGGGCGCGATTTCGATCCGCAAGATCATCTTGCAGACAGCGGAGATGGATTTTCGCTGAACATACGCGAGCGCGCCCGCGACAGCGCAGTAGACGAGCATATTTTGCGGCGCGACATCTCCGCCCTGGAGAGCTTGGGAAAGGTCCTGCAAGATTTTCAAGCCGCCGGTCATATTCTCCATTCGGGACTGGGAGAGCCCAGCGAAATCGAATGGACTCGGTTCTGGTCCGATCTCAAATACGCCTTGAGTAACGTCTCCGGGCGCTCTTCCGACGCCGCCCGGGACGGACGCGTGCTGGTGACCACCGCTACGGAAGCGCGCGGACTGCCGCATGAGCGCGTTTATATTATGGGCTTGGCCGAAGGCCTGTTCCCGGCCGAGACGCCGGAAGATCCAATCTATCTGGATTCGGAACGAGAGCATCTGCAATCCAAAGGCATCCAACTGGCGACGCAAGCGGAGCGCGTCGACGACCGGGGCCTGTTCGTGGAGTTGATCAGCTTGCCGCGGCAGTCCTTAACCTTGTCGCGTCCGACCTTCAAGGATGGCAAAGTTTGGCTGGAAAGCTATCTGTGGCGCTCGGTCATGCAAGCCTTCCCCAACTTGCCGATTGAGACGGCGGCCATCGGACGCGCCGTGCCGCTGGAAGAGGCGGGGTCTCCCGCAGAGCTGATGCTGTCGATGGCGGCTGCGCTTGCGAAAGGCGCAGGCGCCCCCGCCTGGTACGACGACTGGTTGAATCGCCGCCCCAAATATGCGCGGCTCTGGTCCCAAATCAAATATGGACAAGAAATCGAGCGGAGCAGGATGTCGGCGCATAGCCCCTATGACCAATTCAGCGGACAGCTTGCGCGCCCGGTCTTACGCGCGAATACCCGGAAGCAACTGGGGCCAAGGCGAATCTGGAGCGCCTCGCAACTCCGGGATTATGGCTTGTGCGGCTTTCGCTTTTTCGCCAAGCGCTTGCTACAACTCGACGAAATCAAAGAGCCGGAAGCCGGCTACGACTTGCTACAGCTCGGTCTGCTCAATCACGACATCCTTGAAGAAACCTATTTTGAGATTGGGGAGCTTGCCATCGGGCCGGACAATCTGGCGCAGGCTCTGGAGATATTCGAGCCGATTGCCAGACAGAAGCTCGATAGCGCGCCACAGGCGCTCGGTTTCTTGGCTGGTCCTCGTTGGCAAGCGGAGAAAGAGATGCTGTTCAAGCGCTTGCAAGCCTTGGTTAAGCGAGATTTTTCCGACGCCAGTCCACTCAACCGTCTTGAAGGAGACCGTCAAGTCTATACGGTGGAATATGAGTTTAAGCGGGCCGCGATCGACTTGCCCGAACTCGGCGAAAAACTGCGCCTGCGCGGCAAGATTGATCGCATCGATGTCGTGGATGACCAGTTGATCTTGCTGGATTACAAGACCGGCGCCACCCGCATCGCCAGAAGCGAGATGGATGCCGGGCGCGACTTCCAGATGATGCTCTATGTATTGGCGCTGCAAGCGGAACACGCCACTATGACAGACCCGCCTCAAATAAAGCGGAGTGTGTTTTGGCATCTGCGGGATCTCGAAACGAGCGGGGAAATCGACCTGGACAAGGACGAAGATCGAGCAGCGATTGCAGCGGCGCGGGCGCGCGTTGCCGAGAATCTGCGCGACGGGCGCAGCGGCGCTTTCCCGGCGCATCCGACCAAATTCGAAGACGGCAAATGCGCCCGTTACTGTGAATACGCGCATTTATGTCGCGTCAATGTCACCAATCCCGAAAAGCGACCGAAGCTCTAATGGACGACAAACCCGCAGTCGACTCCAAAATGCAGTTCACGGGGGAACAGCGCGCCGCTGTTCACATCCAAGACAAGAACCTGATCGTCGTTGCCGGCGCCGGGTCTGGCAAGACGCGCGTCCTGGTAGAACGATATTTGCAATTGCTGGAAGCGAACCCAGCATGGCCGATCAAATCGCTGGTTGCCATCACCTTCACGCGGGAAGCCGCTTACGAGATGCGTCATCGCCTACGACTTGAATTGGAGCGGCGCGCCGAATACACCAGAGACGCCGTCTGGCTGCGCCATTTGTCCGAGATGGACAGCGCGCGCATTGACACCATTCACGGCTTGTGCGCGTCGATCCTGCGCGCCAACGCCGCCCAAGCCGGCATAGATCCCAAGTTCGATGTGCTGGACGAAACTGAAGCGTCGATTCTGCTGGAAAACGCGGTTGAAGAGGCGCTTGCAGCCTTGGATCCTGAGTTGCTGGCGCTATTCTCTTTCTATGACGCGGACAAGATCCTCGGTTCTATCACCCGCCAGGATCTCGTCAGCCTCGATCTCTCCAGCGAAGCGCCCAATCCCGACGCCTTGCTGCAGACCTGGCGGGAACAATGGTCGCAGGAAGTTCTGCGGGCTCGCCAGCGACTATGCCAGAGCGAGGACGTCCAGCAAGTGGTGGATGCCGCGGGTTACCCGGTCGACGATAAACTCGGGGCGCTATATCAGCAATATCAAGCCTATTTGTCGAGCATAGCTGCGGAAGACGATGCCGAAGGCGCCTGGCAACTGATAGCCGAATGTCATAGCCGGGGCAAGGTAGGCAATATCGGTTCGGCAGCAGCTTGGGGCGGCGCGCAAGCCAAGAAAGAGGCAGCCAGTCTGTTGCGTGGCGCGCGCGATCTACTGAAAGGGCTGCTGGACGAAGTTGGCGGACCATTGGGCGAACTGGATGCCCAGAGCGCGCAATTGCTGCCGCTCTGGATCGCCCTTCTGAGCGAGGTTCAGGGCGCATACAGGGAGCTTAAGACAGAGCGCGCCCTGGTCGACTTTGACGACTTGGAACGCTTGACCGCGCAGGTCTTGTCACAGGAGCATATCAGACGACGCTATCGCGAGGCTGAATTCAATCACCTGCTGGTCGATGAGTTTCAAGACACCAATGACCGGCAATGGCAAATCATTCGCGCTTTGGGGGATCTCGACCGTGGCGGTTCACTCTTCGCCGTCGGCGATCCCAAACAGAGCATCTACGGGTTCCGCGGGGCGGATGTCAGCGTTTTCAACCGCGTCCGCGGCCAAATCGCTCGGGACGCCAATGGAAAAGAGCTTTCGCTGTCCACTTCTTTTCGCAGCCATCGCCGGCTGATCGCGCAATTCAACGGGCTTTTCCAAGGCATCCTTGTCCGCGACGACGACAGCCCGACCGCAGATTTCCAGGTGCCATTCGACAAGCCGATGACCGCCTTTCGTGAAGATTCGCCGAAAGACGCGCCTATCGAATGCCTATTGCTGGACTATCATTCAGAAGACAAAACCGGGCAATTCGCGCCGTCTAGCGCGGGTCGGCGAAAGCGCATCCCGGCTGACGAGATGCGACACTGGGAAGCCTCCGAGATCGCAGGGCGCATCAAAGGGCTCATCAATGCGCAAAGACTTGTTTTCGATCGCGAGCGCGGCGGATGCCGACCCATCAATTATGGCGATATCGCTATCCTCTTCCAGGCGCTGAGCAAGGTCAAGATCTACGAGGACTGTTTCAAGACCCAGGGGATTCCCTTCCTCACCATCGCCGGACGCGGCTACTACGATCGGCAAGAAGTCTGGGACATGCTGGATCTTTTGCGCTGCCTGCACAATCCACTCGACAATCTGTCTTTGGCTGCGGCTTTGCGTTCGCCATTATTCGGATTCAGCGACGATCTGCTCTTTGCCTTGCGCCTCATGAAAGATCCAGACCCCTCGTCAAGCAAGCCCTTGCCCTTGTGGACTGCCATGAGAATGGCACAGATCAGCGAAGTGCCGGGCATAGCTGACGAAGATCAGCGCCTGCTCAAGTTCGCCACGGATACGCTGGATGAACTGCGGCAAATCGCAGGGCGCGTCACAATCTTTGAATTGTTGGGGCGAGCGCTGACCTCGACCGGCTATCTTTCGATATTGACAGGATTGCCAGACGGCGCACGTCGTCGCGGCAACGTAGAGAAACTGCTGCAATTGGCTGAGGACAGCGGCAAGATCACGCTGGGCAAGTTTTCGCGCTTTCTGACCGATCTCAGTTCGCGTGAAATCCGCGAAGGAGAGGTCTTGGTCGAAGCCGGCAACGCCATACGCTTGATGACGGTTCACGCCAGCAAAGGGCTGGAATTCCCGATGATCCTCCT
>DAOULD010000174.1:0-3893 GCA_034420635.1 Anaerolineae bacterium
TGCAACGAAATGAGGAGCCTGTAGGGGCGGCTCGCTGAGCCGCCCGTCGTCATATTTTCTTGCCCGATGATGTCGCTCATGCGTTGATTTTCGGGCGTTTCAGCGAAACGCCCTTACACCTCGCCGCTTTTTCGGATTCGCATTACTTACTTGGTTCTACTGAGATTGTTCGCTCTTGAATGGTGTCCGATGACTTTGCTCTTGCGCGCAGCCCTTCTGCGCCACTTGAGGCTGATTCCCGTATAATGGCATAATGAGAACGGTAACGGTGCGAGCGCACGACTCTAGGCTATGAGACCCAATCGCAGGATCAAGCGCGATCACAGCAAGCCCTTCTTCAGCAGCCGCCGGCGCGGCTTGAGTGGAGTACCGCTCTTGCTGCTGGTCTTGCTGACGATCGGCAGCAGTCTCGGCTTGATCCTGGCGACGCTGACCAATTACGACCGCATGCAATTCGCGGCGCTCGATCTGTTGGGCATCGCGCCGACCGCCACGCCCTTCGCCAGCCAGCATGCGCAAGTGGGCATCGAACTGTATAACGAGGGCAAGGTCCGCGATGCGCTGGGGGAATTTGAACTTGCGCTGGAACAGCAGCCCACTGATATCGATTACCTCTATGAGTACGGCAGGATCCTCATTGAACTGGACGAGTACGACCTGGCGGCGTCGATCGGCGACCGCGCCATCGCCGCCGCGCCGGAGGATGTCCGCGGATATGCCCTGAAAGCGCGCGCGCTGATGTGGAGCGACCCGGGCAACGCGATCCCGCTGGCGGTATCGGGCTTGGATATCGACCCGGCTTTCGCTCCCTTGCACGCCGCCCTTGCCATTGCCTATACCAATATCGGTCGTTATGACGAGGGACTGAGCCGGGGCAACCGCGCGATCCAACTCGATCCGCTGGATTCCTTCGCCCACCGCGCCTACTCCATCCCGCTGATCTTCACCGGCCGCAACTCCCAGGCGATTGAAACGCTGGAACAAGCGGTGGCCATCAATCCCAACTTGCCCGGTCCTTATTTTGAACTGGCTGCCCAATACCGCGCCATCGACGTCCCGGAAATGGCCGTTGGCATCTACCGGCGCGTGCTTGAGCTGGAACCGGACAATGCCAAAGCGTACCTGCGGCTCTGCGAGACCTTCGCTGCCGTGGGTGAATTCCAGGAGGGCAGCCGCTATTGTGAACAGGCGCTCGCGATCAACAGTCAATACGCGTCGGCTTGGCGGATGCTGGGGCAGACGCAATACAGTCGGCGCAACTACGAGGGCGCGATCGAGTCCTTCCAAAACTGCGTCGAATTCGGCTCGATAGAAGTCGAATGCTATTACCTGCGCGGTTGGGCGCATTATTTTCTTGCCCAATGCGACGATGCCTGGGAGGTGCTGCAAGAGGCGCTGCAATATGCTGTCGCGGATCAGATCATCGATACGATCAACATCGGACTTTCCAACATCCGCGTGAATTGCGCGGGATACGAGAATGTAACGCTGCCGACGCCTATTCCCCCGACAGCCATCCCGCCGACGCCTATCGGAGGCATCTAGGCGATGAGAATCCGGCGCGATTATTCGCAACCGTTTTTTCGCGAACCGAAACGTCACCGTACCCGCAATACATTGATCGCTGCCATCCTCGGGCTGTTGCTCGGCTTGAGCGTCGTCTGGCAACGGGGAGCGGTCGAGCTTGTCATCGAGTCGCTGGTTGGCGATCCCTCGACGCCGACGCCATTGCCCAGCGAGCTGGCGATGCGCGCTGGCTTGCAAGCGCAAGCGGGGGACTTCCCCGCCGCGGCGGCTCTGATGGCAACCGCCGTTTCGGAGCGTCCGCACAACATCGCCTACCTCTACGAACACGGCAAGGTTCTGATTGAATTGGGACGATACGAAGAAGCTTTGACATACGCCGAGCGCATCATCGACCTTGATGCCAACGACACGCACGGATTCGCGCTGAAGTCCGCCGCGCTGGTGGCGCAGGGTCAACCCGCCGTCGCTATCCCGGTCGCGCTTTCGGGGCTTGATTTGAATCCCGGATTCACGCCGCTCTACGCGACGCTGAGCCGCGCTTACATCGATACGCAACGCTGGCCCGATGGGCTGGAAGCGGGGGAACGCGGCTTGTCGATCAATCCCGGCGATGCCGAGCTTGTTCGCGCCTATGCCTACGCCCTGCAGTCCGTCGGCGCTTATGACGAAGCGGCGGAGCATCTCGAACGCGCCATCGAATTGCGGCCCAGTTACCTGCCCGCACATTTTGAACTGGCGGCGCTTTATCTGGCGCGCGATCGCGACCAGCAAGCGATTGATCTCTACGACCGGATTCTGGCGATTGACTCGCGCAATGCCCGCGCCATGCTGCGGCTCTGCCTGGCTTATCGCAAGGTCGGGCAATTCGCGCGCGCCCTCGGCTTCTGCGAGGACTCTGTAACCAACGACAGCAGCGATGCCGAAGCGCTGTTTCACCTTGGTCTGCTCTACTACCGCGAGCGACGCTTTTTTGATTCGCGCGATACTTTCCAACAATGCCTGGAGCGTGATGAGGGCGCCTACGATTTGTCCTGCCGCTATCGGCTGGGTTTGTCCCACTATTACACCGGCGATTGCACAACCGGCTGGGCGCTGCTCCAGGAATCGCTGGCGCTGGCCGAGGCGGCGACCGGTTACAGCGATACGATTGACCGGATACAGCAAGGTCTGGAAGCGATCAACAGCGATATAAAGTGCATCGAGACGGCGTCCGCGCCGGTGTCGTTTCAGGATTGACCAGCGCGGGACGCTCGGCTAGGCTTTTTTCATTTACACGCGCCTGCCCGGTCATGATGCGCCTTTTCGATTCCAGCCTAAGCTTGTACCGCAAGACGGTTAAACGCGTTCGTCCCGCGCATATCGCCATGCACCGATTGATGGATCGGGTGCTCATGCCCGCGCTCGAACGCCGTTACAACTTCAAAACCATTCCCGAAGACCCCTTTTGGTTCCGGCTGGAACTGCTCACAGGCCAACACGAGGTCGAGACGGCTCAACTGCTGCGGCGCTTGGTCGAGCCCGGTATGACCGCGCTGGATGTCGGCGCTCACGTCGGCTATTACACGCGCTTGCTTTCGCGATTGACCGGGACGCGGGGTCGCGTGATCGCCTTCGAGCCGCATCCACGAACGCACCAGGTGCTGCGGCACAATACACGCGCGCTGGCCAATGCGACCCCGCTGCAAGTGGCGGTGGCGGAAGCCGAAGGCAGCGCCGAGCTTTACGACTATCTGATGATGTCCGCCAGCGGTTCGCTGCATTACGACGAATCACTGGCGCATTTGCAGCGCGCGCGGATGGGCGTGGGGGATGTCGCGCCGCGCGGTCAAGAAGCCTTCGAGATGCAGCGTTTCCAAGTCGAGACAGCCACCATCGACGCCTGCCTGACGGAGCTGGGCATTGAACGGGTGGATATGGTCAAGATGGATATCGAGGGAGCGGAACTGGGCGCGCTGCGCGGCATGCGAGATACCATCGCCGCTTCGCCCGGGATGACGCTGGTGATGGAGTACAATCCCGCCGCGCTGAAGGCATTCGGGCACGATCCGGCGGCGGCGCTCCAAGAGGCGCTGGGCATGGGTTTCAGCCGCGTCGAGGCGATAGAGTCGGACGGCTCGCTGCGAGATTGGCGCGACGCGCGTCTGGTGGCGCGGGAGACGGCGCGGATGCTGGGCGACATGAGCGTGGTGAATCTGTTGTTTCGGCGGTAGGATTTTTTACCGCCGAGACTGACATAGTAAGTGCAAGTAAGTTATGCAACGAAATAAGCCGCGTGTAGGGGCGACATATCATGTCGCCCGTCGATGCGATGGCGTGGTTTCGGGCGACCAGATTGGTCGCCCCTACGGGATTCGATTATTTTGTAG
>DAOULD010000175.1:0-23478 GCA_034420635.1 Anaerolineae bacterium
CTTAGCATCTCGTGAGGCGGGGTATTTGGTTACTTGCCACTCGCTTTTGCGGGCTGGTTGTGTTTTTGTGGCTGCCCCGAATTACGGGCGAGCAACTCTGTGGTGAATTAAAATGTACCCCTCCCTGTATACATACTGTATCTATACTGTTACCCAAAATGGGGGCAAAATGAGGGCATTTTCCCAGCATTTGAGGACGCATTGCGCTTCACTGAACGCTCGCGCCCTGCAATCAACAGCCTGTCGAAGATGGTCCGCTCCTCAGCGCGCAACGGGGGCAGACTGCCAAAGTGTCCGAAGTGGCGGGGGCTTGAATGGCTGCCGCCACTAGAGCCTGTTCTGTTGTGAAACAGCAAGATTCCGCGTCATCGGAATTTAAGATTTGTATGGTAAGCTGAAACAATATCGTCTCAATTAGAAATGGACGGGTAAGACCATGTTGAAAACCTTTTCGGCTTTGCTCGCGCTCTGCCTCATCGCTTTGCCCATTGCGGCGCAATCACAAGAGGCTTACCTGGTCCTGGAGCACAGTAGCGGCGTGGTGACCGCGTCCTGGAATCCGGCGGAAACCCAAATCTTGACGGCGGCACAGAACGGCTTGGCGCAGGTATGGTCGGCGGAAGACGGCGAATTGCTGCAATCGATTGACCATGAGGGCAATCCGCTGACGCAGGCTTTGTGGAGCGAAGATGGCATATCCATATTGTCCGCGGACGAGAGCGGATTGGTCATACAAAGCCGAGCGGAAGACGGCGAAAGAATCTATGGGTGGCAAGTCGACGGCATGCCGATTCAACTCGCCCTTGACGCCGACGGAACGCGAGCCTTTGTCTTTACGGCAGCCGGCAAGGGTTCGATTCTGTCTTTGATCGACGGCGGCATTGCCGCAACGGTCGAACGATCCGGCGCGATCGTGGGCGCGGGTTGGAGCGCCGACGGATCGCAGGCGCGGGCTTGGTCGGAAGACGGTCGCATTGTGGCTTGGGACGCGACATCAGGCGAAAACGTAGCGACATATTCGCTGCCTCACCGCGCCTTGCTCCAGGGTTTGCAATGGAATCGCGATGATTCCAGGCTGCTGGCTTGGTTCGCCGACGGAACGGTTGCCGCCTACGAAACTGACGGGGCGAGCGTCAATGGCCGCTCAATAGCGAGCGTTCGTCACCGGAGTTTTGCGCAGCGGGCGATTTGGTCGGGCGACGAAACGCGGGTGATGTCCTGGGCAGCTGATGATACCGTGCACGTCTGGAGCGTCGCCGACTCGCGGTCGCAACAAGTTCTGCGCCACGAGGACTGGGTGGTCGGCGCTCGCTGGGATCCGGCGGAAACGCGGGTGCTCTCCTGGTCGCATATCTATCTCTACCTGTGGGAAGGGGAGACGCTGCGGAATCGTTTCCAGCATGGCAACCTGGTGCGTGGAGCCGTCTGGAATGAAGCCGCTACACAGATTCTGTCCTGGTCCTGGGACGGGACCGCGCGCGTCTGGTCGCCATAATTTCGCCCCTCGCGAGTCAAGGAATGGCCAAGGACAAACCGGCGATCACGACCAGAGGCGTACAGGTGCCGATCAAAGCGCCCAGGACGATCTGCCAAGCCGTATGACGCCTGAGCGCCAAACGCGCGAGTATCACCAATAACAAGACTGGAATGAAGATCAAACTCTTGTTGAAACCGTAGACGATCGTGGTGGCGGAGATGATGCTGGTCATCGCCATCGCGTGCAGGCTGATGTGACTGAAGAAGGTGCCGATCAACATGATAGTCAACTCGACAATGGTTACCAGCGCTACCACGACCAAGACCGGATTGGCGCCGAAATGCAGGTAAACCAATTCGGTCAACAAGCATCCGACAATGGCGATCGAATAGGGGATATAGCGCTCGTGGCTGTGGCGCATGTGCATATCGCTGATGCGACCGATTTTGACCATGTAGGCGACGAAAGCCATTGGCAGGATGCAGATTGTCAGCGCGAAGAGGCTCGCGAAGAACGTGCCCTCGAAGGCGCTCCTGCTGAATTGCTGCGCGATCAACAAGATCCAAATCGCCCAGACGACCGGCGGGCTAATGAATAGCGAGATGAAGTGAGCCCACAGTTTGTCCCCGGCCTCGACCTGATGACGCAGGGCGGCGGGCATCGGTATGCGAATGTCTATCGCTTTTCCCCTTTAGCCATTGTGTAGAATGATTATAACAGGCATTCCTCACGTTGAACGGTTTATTCATTAAGATTGCTTAAAAGCAAAGTTGCGACGGCTTATGGCGAATCAGCCTCCTCCAGCAGCTTGAGCAAGCCCGCGGGATACAGCGGTGGGGCGGATTCTCCCCGAAACAGTTCCAGGGGCATCCAAGCAGCTTCGTAAAGGATTTCGCCCTTGTTTTGGCCTCGAACAGTCAAATCGTCGTCATCGAATCGTTCGTCGGCGAAGCGGCCCCTGTAGATGAGCGCGATTTCATGGCCCGCCAAGCCCTCGTACTCAAATATGTTCTCTAGCGCGCCCAGGTATTTCAGGTTGGTCACTTCGGCATTGATCTCTTCGCGGAATTCGCGGACGACGGCTTCGCGACCGCGTTCGCCGAATTCTATCCTGCCGCCGATCGGTCGATAAAAGGTCCTGCGCTCATGCGAATCGTAACCCTGCGCGAGGAAAATCTTGTCGCCGCGCAAGAAGACGCAGAGCGCCAGAGGACGAATGCGCCGCTTTTTCTTCCTTTTCTTCGCCATAGTAACTTGCCGAGATTCGGAAACCGCTTCATTCCATTTCAAAGCGCGTGCCCAGCGCTTTGGGCGGGTCGGAGCGCAGGAAGGCGCGCATGCGATGCTGCACGGCGCGCGGCATGTATTGGAGCAAGCGCTCGGTGAAGCCCCCGCTGACGATGAGCAAGGTGAGGATCATCAACAGCCAGGGCAGCGTGTTCAGCAACACGAAGGGGAAGTTGATCTCTTGACCGAAGATGAAGAGGCCGTTGGTCTGGATATTTGATGATACCGCGCGCAGCGCCGCGAACAGCCACGCGCCCAGAACGACGCGGAAGGGATGCCAGCCGCCGAAGATCACGATCGCCAGGGCGATCCAGCCGTCGCCCTGCATGGCGGGCGGGCTGGACCAGCCGGGCTTGACGTTGAGCGAATAAGCCACCCCGGCCAGACCAACCAGGGCGCCGCCCAGGAATGTATACCAATAACGCAGTCGCTGCACTTTGGCGCCGCGGGCATAAGCCGCTTCGGGACGTTCGCCGATGGCGCGCAAAGACAGACCGCCCTTGGTCCGGAAAAGCCAGAACCAGATGACGAACATCAAGATATAGCTGAAATAGACCAGCACATTCTGTTGGAAGAAGATCGGTCCCAGCACCGGCAGATCAGCCAAAACCGGCAGGGCGAATCGGGTAATCTGCGGACCCGGGATGCGGGTGAAATCCGCGCCGAGAAAGCGCGCCAGGTCGGCGGCCAGGAGTGTTAATACGAAGCCGACGGCGACTTGATCGCGCCGCAGCTTGATACTGGAAAAGCCGATGAGAGTAGCGATCAAGGCGCCGACTAGCATGGCGACGACAATGCCCAGCGCGATCTGCGTGGGCACGTCGAGCACGCCGGCTTCCTGGGCGGTCCAGGCTGCCGCGAAACCGAGCACCGCCGCCAGCGCCAGGCTGCCATCGAGGGAGAGGTTAACCACACCGGCGCGTTCGGTGATGGTCTCGCCCAGGCTGGCGATGACCAGCGGGGTCGCGGTGCCGATGATGCTGCCCAGTGTGTTGAGGAATTCTTCGTTCATTTGATCTAACCCCACCCCCAGCCCCTCCCCAAAGCATCCAAAGTAGAGGGGAGACTGTAGAGGCAGATTACTTATTTGGACTGTTTTCGTTCATTTCAATATCTTCTGTATCAACCGCCAGTTGCGGGAAAAAGATTTCTCGCACGCCCTGGAAGAGAATGACGAATAGTACCAGCATGCCTTGCAGCACGCCCGCCAGCGACGAATCCAGCTTGAGCGAGGGCGCGATTTGCAAGCGCGTGCTGCCGGTCAAAATCGCCGCGAAGGCGAAGGTGATCAGCGGCACCCAGAGCAGGCGAATGCTCAATAGCAGGACTACCAGCAATCCCAGAAAACCGATGCCCCCCGAAGCTAGCGGTCGCAGATTGTCGAAGGTGAAGAGGACGCGATAGGATCCGGCGATGCCGGCCAGCGCGCCGCAAACCAGAAAGGCGCTCATCGACGTCCGTTCGGTGGCGACGCCGAGCAAGAGCGCCGAGCGCATATTCTTCCCCACCGCTTTCAGATTGAGTCCCCAGCGCGTGGCGTTGAGCATGATCATGACGACCACAAAAGCCGCGAAAACCAGCAAGATCATGAAAATGTTGACCGGAAAACTCTTGGAGAATTCCGGCAGCAGCGCCGGCACGGGAAAGGGCTCCGTGCCCTGCGCCGAGCCGCCGATGCGCGGCTGCCAGGGACCGGAGATCATATATATGGAGATCACGTTGACCAGGGCGTTGAGCGCCACGCCGCCGAAGATTTCATTGACGCCGAGGCGAATTTTGAGGGCGCCGACAACGAAAGCCCAGAACATGCCGCCCAGCGCCGAGAGCGCGATCAGCGCCAGGTTGAGCAGGGGGGACATGCTCTCGTCCCAGAGGAGATATTGCGCGCCCCAACTGGCGAAGAGCGCGCCCATCATCATTTGTCCTTCGACGCCGATATTCCACAAGCCGGCGCGGAAGGTCACCACCAGGCCGATGCTGACCAGGGTCAGGGGAATCCAGAAGTTGACCACGCCGCCGACCTTGCGCGAGTCCTTGAAAGCGCCTTTCCAGATGGCGTCGACGACTTCCAGCGGATCGCGTCCCACGGCGGTGACGAGGATGGCGGCGACAGCCAGCGAGATGGCGACCGGGATGAGCAGGAAGGCGATTTGGGTGGCGAGGGACTTTGTATCTTTCATGCTTCTGCCTTGAGTAGACCGCAATTGCGCAAATTGATATTTCCGCTACTAGAACATCCTCACAATCGTACCATCACTTCAACGTAATCCTCACCCGATGCCAGGCATTGTTGACATAACCCTTGAAATTCCAGGTGCTGGCGATGGTCTCCGGCTGCGAGTTGGCCGCGCTGTCCCAGGCGCGCACGACCAGTTCGTGCGTCCCCGACGGCAGGTCAAACTCGGTGCGCCAAAGCTGCCAGGTCCAGAGCTGCGGCTCGTTCAAAAACTCGGCGCGCTGCCAGGTTTCGCCGCCGTCGGCGGAAACGCTGACCCAGGTGATCTCGTGCTCGCCGTCGCTCATGGCGTAGCCTTCGACGGCGATCTTTCCCGCCGCCATCAAACTGCGATCTTCCGGCTGCACGATCACTGAGTTGACCGGCAGCTTGGTCAATTGCATGCCGTCTTCATAATTGACGTTGTACATGTTGACGCTGGGCGGGAAGAGCTTGTAGCCGACTTGCTGGAAGTAATTGTCGGAGGGCTCTTCCAGAACGCCGAGGCCGCAAAGCCATTTGACGCTGCGCGCGCCGATATAGCCCGGCACGATCACGCGGAGGGGGCTGCCATGCGCCAGCGGCAGGTCTTGACCATTCATTTGGTAAGCGAGCAGGACTTCGCAAGCCAGCGCTTTGTCCAGCGGGATTGAACTGCCATAGGGCGAGCGTTCGCCGTCGCTCATGATGCCGTCCAAGCCCAGGAATCCGATATGCGCCGCTTTGTCGCTGGCGATGCCGGCCGCCTTGAGAATATCGCCCAGCCGAACACCCGTCCAGGTTGCGGTACCGATGGCTTCAATGCCCCAGGCGAGTTGATCGTCGATGGGTTTGTAATCAACCAGTTCCTTGCGCCTGTTGCCGGCGCATTGCAGGGTTGCGATCAAGGTCTGGCGCTCGAAGTCGCTCTTGATTTCCTCCAGCGTCAGCGAAAGCTCGCGGGTGACCAAGCCATTGACAACCAGCCGATAGTTGCTCAGGTCGATAGCTGGGATGCTGGCGTGATTGCGCACAAAGAAGAGTTCGGTTGGCGTGACAAATTCCTTCGCCAATTGATTCAGTGGCGGACCGGCGTTGAGGATGTCGTCATAGGTTTTGGTCTCGTCGTGTTTTTCGCTGAGTGGCATGGCGTATGTTTCCCTTTTGCCGATGGACAAGTGGCGGCTTCCGCCTGCGATATTCAAGCCTGTTGGAATTCTCCGCCGATCAGATGCCCGAGCTCGTCGATGCTGGTTTGGCTCACGTCCGGCACCGGATAGACGCGCCCGGCGTAAAAGACGAAGATGCGGTCGCTGTAGGTGACCAACTCTTCCAGGTCGGAAGAATTAAAGATTATCGCAGTACCTTGCTGGCAGCGCTCCAATAGCTGGGTCCAGATCCAGCGCGCGGAATCGACGTCAAGGCCCCGCGTGGGCTGTTCCAGGATCAGCAGTTGCGGTTCATCGGGAAGCAGGCCCATCAGCACACGTTGCTGGTTGCCGCCGGATAGTTGCTCGACATTATCGGCGGCGCGGCCCTTGACCCTATACTGGTCTATGCGGGACAGGGTGCGCTTGGCCATGTATTTCCAGTCGATACGCATATGGTCGTCCGCGACCAGCGCCGTGTGTTCGGTCAAGGTCAAGCCGGCGATCAAACCTTCTTCCAGCCTGCCTGCCGCCCCAAAGACACAGCCGCGGTGAAATAACTGACGATAGCTTGCGCCGACGATGTTGTCGCCGTTGAGGCGCAGGCCGCCGCCGGTGATCCGCCCCAGGCGAGCGCAGGCGCGCATGAACAGTTCCTGGCCGCTGCCATCAAGGCCGGCCAAGCCGATAACCTCACTGGCGCGCACGCTCATGGAAATCGGCTGCATATCCAGGCGAAGATCGTGCACAAGGAGTTGATCTACTTCGAGCACGGGCGTGCCCAGGCTGTAATGTTCACGACTTTGGGCTTCCAATTCCTCCCCAAACATCATCGTCACCAAATGCTGTTTGGTCTCGGCGATGACGGCGCCCGTCAAATTGTCATCGGCGATCGGCATTTCCATGTCGCCGACCAGGACGCCGGCGCGCAAGACCATGACCTCGTCGCAGAGTTCAATGACGTCTTCCAGCTTGTGTGATACCAGCAAGATGATCATGCCTTCGTCGCGCGCAAGTTTTCTCAGCGCGTCAAAGAGGATGATCTTTTGCTCGGCCGAGATTCCGGTGGTTGGTTCGTCCAGGATGAGCGTTTGCACGCCCAGCGCCAGCAGCCGGACAATCTCCAATTGCTGCCTTTGGGCGATGAGCAGATTGTCGATCAATTGATGGGGATCGAGCTCAAAACCGAAGCGAGCGGACAGGTCATCCAGGGTTGCTTCGGCTTGGGCGCGCCCCAAGGCGATGCCTTCGCCACCGCCATATATGAAGTTCTCCAAGACTGTGAACGCGCCTACATCAAGTGGGTCCTGCTGCAGCATACCGATGCCGTTGGCGATTGCGGCCGTGGGTCCGGTGTAATCGATGACCCGGCCGTCAATCAGGATTTCGCCTTGGTCCGCCGGTTGAAAACCGGAAAGGATTTTCATCAACGTTGATTTGCCGGCTCCGTTTTCACCGAGGATGCCGACAATCCTGCCTTCATGGAAGGTAACACTAATGTCCTGGTTAGCGTGAACCGGACCGAAGCGCTTGTGGATATTTCGCAGTTCGATTTGCATGGCGGATGCGATTCATGCGTCAGGTGCGGCGAACAGTAACTTATTGTAGCGCAGTCCAGCATTTTCACCAATCAGGCTTGACGCCGAGGGCGCATTTCAGATTATTGGCAAATTACATGGCTTTGCCGTTCAAAAGCAAAATTAACCACAAAGACAGGAAGAACACGAAGTTTTTTCTTGAAATCTCTGTGCGCTCTGTGCCTCGGTGGTGAATCCGTACATAGAACCCGCCAAAGGGCGATGCGCTTTTGTAGTTCCTAGAGCATTCCGCCAAAATATTTGAAATACACCCTGACGCCGATGTTTTCAGCGCGGGATGACTTGCAGGGTGATAATGTGTTCGTCGCTTCGTGTGCCATTGTCGCGCAGGGCAATCGCCTTAATGGTATGCCAGCCCAAGCCTTGGGCGAACCAATTCATTGTGACGCGGTATTGCTGCTTGACGCCATCTGTCGTTTCGCTGCTCTTGACAAAAAGCTCGTCCACGTAGAGTTCTATGCGGCGGATACCCAGCGACTGGTCAACAGCCAAAATGTCTATATCAAACTCCGTGCCTTCAATGACCTTTTGTTGGTTTGGCGGCGCGAGGATTTCTACGCGCGGCAGATCGGGTGTGGGAAAAGGACTTGGAGTCGGTCTGTCGAGGTTGCATGCCGGCAGGCAACCGAGGCAGAGCAGGAGCATGAGACGGCTACACATCAGCGATTGGATTACTTGCATATTTGATAATAGACCATTGGCGAGGTAGATGCCTGTCGAATTAATATCGACGCGCGTGTGAACTCATGTACAGCAGTTATCGCGCGCGACGTCGAAACTTGCTGTTGCGATCCGCTTCAATTATGGGGACAGCAAGGTTTCTTGGCAAGCGCATATGCCGCGCGTAGGGCGCATGTGCAAGCGGAGTTGACTTAAGGGGATGCGGTTCAGGTATCCGGTACAGATTCAGCTTTCGCCGCATCTTCCCTTTTTCGGCAACATCGCCAGCAACTCATTGACGAAAGCCCCTACACAGGGTCGAATGTCCTCGACCGACAAGCCGTCCGATTGCGGGTTGACGCGCCAACGCAAGGCTTGATTGATTAGCCGCGCCCACTTGGGAAATGTCCGAACCGCCCAGGCGGCCGCCTTGACTTTGGATGTCGGCTGCCCGCGCAACACGGTGTACAGACCGCGGGCGGTGGTCAACACGATGTAGGACAAGTTGGATTTACTATTTGCGGACTTGACGCTATTTCGGTATGCCTCGATATGGGATTGCACCGCTTCGATGTAATGCGCTGGCTCCATTGGATCTATCAGGCTGGCGATGTCGGGACCTCTCAATGCGATGCCCGTCTCTCTCAACATATACCAACTGATTAACCAGTCATATCCGGCGTCAAGCCGATGGAAGGGCTCGCCCGGGCTGATGATGGCGATTCGGCTCGGTTTGCTGCGGAAAGTTTTGAGCGCGTCAAGCGAAACGTAAGCCAGTTCCAGTCTGTCGTCCCATTCGGGATAGCGGAGAATGACTTGCTGATGCAATTCGTTCAATGAATGAAAGCCAGCGTCATCGAGACCTCGATTTGTGACCACGACCAGATCGAGATCGCTAACTTGCGCGTCAAAATCCTCGGTGACAAGCGAGCCGTACAGATAGATGCCGACCAGGTTGTCTTGCAGGGCGCCGCTGACGCCAGCAACGAGGCTGTTCAGTACCTGGACTATCCCTGAACTTCCCGCAATTTGAGCCAAGCCGGGTATCGACATTTCTCGATAGATCGCCTTTACATGAGCCGGTCGCGCCCGCCGCATGATTGCAAACGACGGGCGGATTAGGCTTATCATTAGTGCGCCATTTGGCGAAGTTTCGGCTACACTATAGCCTATTGAAAAGCGGATTGAAAGCACATCAGAATGAGGATTGCGCGTGTAGAGACCTATGTTGCCGAACAAGGGCTGGAGACTCCCTTTTTCTTCTCACAATTTGGCTTCGACAGACGTCAAATCTGTCTCGTCAAAGTGATGGCCGAGGATGGCAGTTATGGATGGGGCGAAGGTTATGGACCGGCGGGCGTCATTCAAGCGGGAGTAGAGTACTTGGCGCCGCTCGTCATTGGCGAAGATCCGTTGGGGGTCGAGGCGATATGGAACAAGATGCACTTGCGCTCGTTGGATTACGCGCGGCGGGGCGTGCTGGTGGCGTCGATGAGCGCGATCGACATCGCCATTTGGGATTTACGCGGCAAGTTGCTTGGGCAGCCGGTTTCCGTTCTCTTGGGAGGCAGGCGGCGGGAAAAGGTTAAGGTCTATGCCACTGGCATGTATTTCGTCGATACCGAGGACCTGACGGGAAAGTTGGTGGATGAGGCGAAAAGCTATGTTGCGGGGGGATTCAAAGCGCTCAAGATGAAAGTGGGCTTGGGCGTCGAGACGGACCTGCGACATGTGCGCGCGGTGCGTCAAGCCATTGGCAGGGAGGTCGAACTGATGGTGGACGCCAATCACGCCTATTCACGGAGCGAGGCACGGTCTTTCGCCGGGCAAATCGAGGAACTGGATATCAGCTTTTTCGAGGAGCCCGTTTCGCCAGAGGACTATGAAGGATATCGCGAGCTGCGAGGGCGCACGACGATTCCCATCGCGGGCGGCGAATGCGAGTATCTGCTGGCGGGATTTCGTCATCTGTTGAGCAATCAATGCGTCGATATCGCGCAGCCTGATATCTGCGGGGCTGGCGGCTTGACCGAGACCAAGCGCATAGCAACCTTGGCCCGGGCTTTTCAAACCAACGTGCTGCCACATAGCTGGGGCACGGGCATTGCCTTTGCGGCGGGCTTGCACCTGGTCAGCACGCTGGATCCAGTGCCGGGGCGCTTGCGCATGCCGGATATGATGCTGGAGATGGATCGCTCGGAAAACGCATTGCGCGACAATCTCACCAGTCCTCAATTCCAGGTGGAAGACGGCTATGTTGCTGTCCCGAAGGCGCCCGGATTGGGCGTTGACGTGAATCACGATCAATTGGCGCGCTTCACCGCCGGCGGCTAGCGCATGAATCCAATCCCCCTGCGAGAGATTGAAGCTGCGGCTGGCCGCATAAGGGGTTCTGCTCTGCGCAGTCCGCTGCTGCGCTTGCCCGTCGAGGGTGCAGCGGCGGAGATCTATTGCAAACTGGAGAATCTGCAGCCGATCGGTTCATTCAAGTTGCGCGGCGCGGGCAACGCGATGGCATTGGCGTCTCCCGAGCAGTTGACGCGGGGCGTCGTCACTGCGAGCGCGGGCAACATGGCGCAGGGCGTGGCTTGGCATGCGCGGCGGCTGGGCATCCCGTGTCATGTGGTCGTGCCGGATCACGCGCCGGAAACCAAGCTTGACGCCATCCGGCGCTTGGGTGGCGAGATCGTCAAGACGCCTTTCGACGAATGGTGGGGCATCATCCTCAGCGGGGGCTATGAGGCGCTGCCCGGGTTCTTCATTCATCCGGTGAGAGATCGCCATGTCATGGCCGGCAATGGCACAATTGGCTTGGAGATCCTTGAGGACTTGCCCGAAGTCGATGTCGTGATCATCCCCTATGGCGGCGGCGGATTAAGCAGCGGGATCGCCTCCGCGCTGCGCGCGCTCAAGCCCGACACGCGCGTCTACGCTGTCGAAGTCGAGACGGCGGCGCCGCTGGCGGCATCGCTGGCTGCCGGGCGCCCGGTCGCGGTCGATTATCAGGCGAGCTTCGTCGATGGCATCGGCGGGGCGAGCGTGCTGCCCGAGATGTGGGATTTGGTGAACGGTCTGTTGGATGGCTCGCTTGTCGTGTCGCTTGACGAGGCGCGGGCGGTGATTCGGCTGCTGGCAGAGCGTCAGCGAGTGATCGCCGAGGGCGCGGGCGCGGCGTCTGTGGCGGCGGCGCTGGCGGGCAGGGCGGGCGCTGGCAAGGTGGTCTGCGTGGTATCGGGCGGGAATATTGATCGCGGGGTCTTGGCAGGGATATTGAGTAAGTAACCCCCTCTAAATCTCCCCCCATTGCAATGGGGCGCGTAGACACAGCCCTTCGGGGGAGACTTGACATTGATGTAATGATGAAAAAGTCTTGGATCGGGCGACCTGATAGGTCGCCCCTACGTTCTCGACTTTGTCACGTGGTTTAGTCGCTGGGCGGGACGGCTGCCAGGACGGGCAGGCCGGCGGCGATTTCGACGTCTTCGCGGCGGCGCACGATGGCGCTTTCCAGGTATTCCAGCACGAAGACGATGATGCCGCCGACGAAGACGCCGGCGATGAGACCGACCAGGGTATTAATCAAGATGTTGGGGCGGGCGCGGAAGGGCACGGGGTTGTCTTGCAGGGTCGCGACGATGCGGTCTTCGCGGCGGGCTTGTTGATTGAGCCGGTCGCGGTATTCCACCAGCAGCACCCCCCATTCGGCGGCGATGCGGCTGGCTTGGCCGGGGTCGGTGTGATCGGCGTCGATCTGGATGAGCAAGCTATTGATATCGGGCGCGATGCGCACGTTGGACCGCAGTTGCTGCGGGATCATGTCCATCTGCAGGCGGTCGATGACCTCGGCGGCGCGCTGCGAGCTATCGAGATAGGCGACATGGTTGTTGAGCGTCTGCTTGGCGGCTTGGGTCAAGCCGAAGTCGCTGCGGCTGGGCACGATCAGCACCTTTTGCGTGGCGCGGTAGACCGGCGTCATGCCCCGGCTGAAGAAGAAGGTGGCGCCAGCGGCGATGATGCCGAGCAGCAACATGATCCAGCCGCGGCGGATGAGGATGCTTCCGTAGTCGATTAGGTTCATGCGGGTATTGTAGCGGGGATAGTAAAGGACTTGGTAGGGGGATTTTCACCACAAAGACACAAAGGACACGAAGGAGATTGATTTTAACCACCGAGGACACCGAGGGCACCGAGTTGTTTTCAACCCCCTCTAAATCTCCCATTGCAATGGGAGAGACTTTTTTCGACGTGGTGGTTGGGGTTGGTGGATTTTGTTGCGGGACGTTGTGATGCGGCGAATTAATCACCCCTCCATATCAATCACGATCTTGACCGCGCCTTCGTCTTGCAGGTGATGCAACTCGTAAGCCTCCAGCACGTCCTCGAACTTGAAGGTATGCGTGATCATGCGGGCGGTGTCGACGGCGCCGCTGCTGATGTAGTCCAGCGCCTGGCGTGTGCAGGCGTGGTCCGGGTCGTTGATCGTGCCGACGCGGGATTTCACGGTGAGCGACTTCCAGAAGCATTCGAAGATGGGGAAGTCCATGGTCTCGAAGCGGGGCACGCCGAAGATCAGCAGGAAAGCGTCTTGCGGCGCGATCGCGATGGCCAGGCGGATAGCCGCTGCTTCGCCGGCGGCTTCGACCACGACATCGGGCAGTTGACCGTCGTTGAGCGCGCGCAGGGCGTCCCTTAACGACGCTGGCGGCATGTCCGCGTTGTGTATCGTGTGCGTCGCGCCGTAGCGCCGGCTGTAGTTGAGGCGGTAGTCCTTGAGATCGAGGGCGATGATTTTGGCGGCGCCGCGCTGTCCCAGGGCGAAGTTGAACCACAAACCGGCCGAGCCTTGTCCGATGACGGCGACAGTCTTGCCGCGCAGATCGGGCAGCACTTGCGAGGCGTAGAGCACGGTGCCGAATTGCTGGGCTTGGACGGCGTGCTCCAGCGGCGTGTCGGGGTCGAGCGGCAGCAGGTGATCGACGGGCGCGCGGTAGTATTCGCACATGGCGCGGTGATCGGGAGCCAGGCAGAGCACGCGCTGGCCGACCTGGAAGCCGTTATGGGCGGGATCAATGGCTTCGATGCGGCCGACCATTTCATGGCCGGTTTCGCCGATGGGGGAGGGGTAACGGTCGTCGGGCAGGTAATGGATATGGCGGACATCGCTGCCGCAGAGGGACAGGCGCAGCGTTTTGATGATGGCGTGGTCGGCGATGAGTTGGGGCTTTGGCGCATCGACGAAGACGGGCTGGCTGCGGGCGATTATCTGGACGGCTTTCATGGGCTGGGTTCTCCTGGCAGGCTTGGGATAACGGCGCTGATTATAGCATTGTCGAGTGAATCGGTTAGGTTGCGATTGCGGGGGTTTGAGCGGTTCTTCAACAGACTCCGATGGATCGCCCGACGAGTAGGTACTGAATAAGTATCGGGCGACTCACCGAGTCGCCCCTACCAACGTCGTTGGTATTTTGGGTTAAAGATCTCATGTCGAGGACTGGCTACGAAGTATTTCAACCTGAAAGGATATACTAGCGAGGATTTCTTGCGCGATGGGGGATTGCCAGCTAAAAGTTTTTATTTACATCTTACGTAGCTGTGCTAAAACAGAGTGATTACTTTTGGGCGGCCCCGCGCTGCGGCGGTCCGATGAATTGAAGGAAGGAAAATGAGCGAGCAACACACTTTTCAAGCGGAGACGCAGGAACTGCTGAATATCCTGATTCATTCGCTGTACACGGAAAAGGAGATCTTCCTGCGCGAGTTGATCTCGAACGCGTCGGACGCCTTGAATCGGCTGCAATTCCAGATGTTGACGGACGACAATGTGCGGGACGCGGGGGCAGATCTGGAGATCCATATCGAGCTCGACGAAGAGAAGAAGGCGCTGAAGATCAGCGACACCGGCGTCGGCATGAATCGCGACGAGATCATTGACGGCTTGGGCACGATTGCCAAGTCGGGCGCCAAGGCTTTCTTGCAAGCGATGAAGGAGAAACCCGACGGCGGTTCGGCGGCCGACATCATCGGGCAATTCGGCGTGGGCTTTTATTCGGCTTTTATGGTGGCGAAGCAGGTGGACGTGGTTTCGCGTTCCTATCGTCCGGAGGACGAGGCGGTCAAATGGTCGGCGACCGGCGGCGCCAATTACACGCTGGAAACGGTCGAGAAGGACGTTCGCGGCACCGAGATCACGATTCATCTCAAGGATGACGAAGAGGAATTCACGCGCGCCTTCCGCATCAAGGATATTATTCGGCGGCATTCCGATTATGTGGCTTTTCCCATTTTTGTCGACGATGACGAAGAGCCGACGAATAAGCAGCAGGCGATCTGGCGGCGCAATCCGTCTGAAGTGGAAGACGAAGAATACGACAGCTTTTACAAGATGCTGACCATGGATTTCGCCGGCGCCAAGCATCATATTCACATGCGCGCCGATGTGCCGATGCAGTTTTACGCCTTGCTCTTTGTGCCGAGCGGCGCCCAGCCCAATATGTTCAGTCCACGCACCGAAGCCGGATTGAAGCTCTATGCGCGCAAGGTGCTGATCGAAGAGTACAATCGCGATCTGTTGCCGGAATATCTGGGCTTCGTGCAAGGCGTGGTCGACAGCGAGGATCTGCCGCTGAGCGTCAGCCGGGAGAGCATTCAAGCCACGCGGGTGATGGCGAGCTTGAAGAAGTCGATCACGCGCCGGGTGCTTTCCGAGCTCAAACGGATGGCGAAGAACGACCGCGACAGCTATCTCCAGATATATGGGGAATTCGGCGCTTATCTCAAGCAGGGCTTGGTGATGGAGAGCGAGGACCGGGGCGATCTGGAACCGCTGATGTTCTTCCAGACCACGCACGATGAAGATCCGGAGGCTTATCACTCGCTGGAGGATTATGTCGAGCGCATGTCGGAGAATCAGGACGAGATCTATTATGTGGTGGCGGACGACTACAACAGCGGCTCGCGCAGTCCGCACTTGGATGCCTTTCGGCAGCGCGGGATTGAAGTGCTGTATTTCACGCATCCGGTTGATGCCATGCTGCCGATGGGCATGACCGACTTCAGGGGGCACAAGCTGGTCAGCGTGGATTCGGCCGACCTGGATTTGGGCGATGTCGGCGAAATAGGCGAGGCGGAAGAGGCGGCGCGCGAAGCGCTCGAGGCGGATTCATTTGTATCGCTGACGGCGCGTATCAAGGCGACCCTGGGCGCTCGGGTCAGCGATGTGCGCGAGAGCAAGGCGCTGGTGGATAGCCCGGCGCGCCTGGTCAGCGAAGACGAGAGCGGAAGCCGCTATATGTTCCGCATCAATCGCCTGCTGGACAAGGACTACGAATTGCCGGTCAAGGCGCTGGAGCTCAATCCGCGGCATCCGCTCATGCACAACTTGGGAGCGATGATCGCCAGTGGCGGCGAAGACGGGCTGATTGACGCGGTGGTGGAGCAGGTCTTCGAGACGGCGCTGCTGCAAGACGGCATTCATCCCGATCCGTCGAGCATGGCGGATCGTCTGACCTTGCTGATGCAAGCCGCGACCGGTTCCGCGAGCGGGGAGTTGGACTTCGCCGACATCCGGACGGTGATCAGCGAGCCGGCCGCGGATGATCACGAGGACTTGATCAAGCTGGATGACATCGAGGATGTGGATTTCGAGCCATAACTACCCCCCTCTAAATCTCCCCCCAGTGCATTGGAGGGAGACTTGCCGCGTACATTACTGTGAATAGGGCCGACATAGAGTTATCCGGCACAATGGGAATAGCGATGAATTGCGAGAGGAGTGCGGCATGGCAGAGTTGAAGACGAAGCGCAATGACGGCGATGTGCTGGCTTACCTCGATTCTGTGGAGAACAAGCGCCGGCGCGAAGACGCGCTGGTCTTGCTGGATGTGATGGGCGAGATAACGGGCGAGCCGGCGGAGATGTGGGGCGGCAGCATCGTCGGCTTTGGCAGCTATCATTACGTATACGATAGCGGGCGCGAGGGCGACTGGTTCTTGACCGGTTTCGCGCCGCGCAAAGGGTCGATGACGCTGTATATCATGCCTGGCTTCGCGCATTACGACGATTTGCTGGCGCGACTGGGCAAGCACAAGATCGGTCGGTCTTGCCTGTACATCAACAAGCTGGCGGACGTCGATATGGACGTATTAAGAGACCTGGTGGTGGAATCGGTGGCGCATATGCGGGGGACGCATGGCGCAACCGAATAACGAGCCGCTTCGTAATATTGTACACAGGGCATCCGATAGCGGGCGAATCCTGTGTATAATGAGGGCAAATTGGAAATGCGAATCATTGGATCAGACTCGGGATCAGGCGCGATGGATGGTCTGAAGTTGCTCGGTCAAATTGGCAAGGGCATTGTCAAGACGGTGGAACTCGTCGGCAAGGGTATCGGTTTGACGGGCAGAGCGATCAGTGACGGTTCAGTTGCAGTGAGGACAGCCATGCCAGTGACAGAATTGACCTCGGTGTTCAATACGACTGATGAGACGATCAGGTTTATTAACCAGGAGTCCCCGCGGGATAGCAAGGAGATTTTGCCGCAGAGCGCGGTGTCGCTGAAAACCGATAAGACGGCCGGCGCCTGGGTGCCCTGGTTTCACCCGCCGCGTTTTTCGCCTTTCAGCCGCAAGCGCATGGAGATCGTGGTGGACGATGTGGCGGTGATATACATGTGGCAGCGCGACGATCACATCTATTGGTGCAATCGGCTGGACAGCCAGGGCAATCCGGCCAAAGCTTACGAGGTGCCGGGCATCTCGCATGTGGGCGGCAAGCGCATGCTGGTGGTGCGCAATGACCCTGAAAACGGTTACAGCGCTTTCTTGAGCGAGAGCGTGGAGAATAAGTAGCGTATCAATTGCGCCCGAGGCGCCCCCGCCAACAAGAGTAGCGCATCACTTTTTGCTGTACGCCGCAGCCTTTGCAAGCTCAATATAACGCGGGACATTGGAGTGAGTTAATGATTACCACAATCGCAACCGTTTCAGTATTTGTCGAAGACCAGGACCGAGCCAAAGCCTTCTACACCGAGAAGCTGGGCATGAAGCTCATCAACGATTCGGAGATGTTCCCGGGATCGGGCATGCGCTGGATCACTGTCGCGCCGGAAGGCTGCCCGACCGAGCTGACGCTTTTCCCCATGGGCGAGCAGTGGGAGCATTACCGCGAGGCGATGGGCAAGCCACAGTGTTTCACCTTGCATTGCGATGATATTGACGAGACTTATCGCGAGCTCACAGAGCGGGGCGTGCAGTTCGTCGGCGAGCCGCAGAAGCAGCAATGGGGTAGTTTCGCGATCCTGGTGGATTCCGAGGGCAACCAGATCGTTCTCGGGCAGCGCAGTTGACCAATTCTTATCTGGCTTGACTGAAAACCTTCAAGACGCAACAAGGCGACGTCCCTTGTTGCCCGGTATGACGTCGGCTATTGCGCATCGCGCGCGCTTCCTTATACTTTTTGCAGCAAAGCGCATAGGAGACAGGCAATGATTAAGAGAGTTGGAACGGTGTCGATCTTCGTGGAAGACCAAGATCGCGCCAAAGCCTTCTACACGGAAAAGCTGGGTATGGAATGCACGGCGGATAACGAGATGTGGCCCGGCGCGGACGCGCGCTGGCTCAGCGTCGCGCCTCCCGGCGCCGAAACGCAGATCGTGCTTTACAAGTTTGATGAGAACTGGGAGCACTATCGCGAGACATTTGGCAAGTCGCAGTCGCTGACCTTGCAATGCGAGGATATCGACGAGACCTATCGCGTCTACAAGGAACGCGGCGTCGAGTTCCTGGGCGAGCCGGAAACGCAGTTCTGGGGGCGCTTCGTGATGATGGTGGATTGCGAAGGGAATACGCTGATATTGGTTCAGGTCTCCGATTGATGGACTTGCTGGGCTTGTCGCGGCAGGTCGGCGCGGTTTTAAACCAGGGGGACCTCACCATTTCTACAGCCGAATCTTGCACGGGTGGGTTAATCCTCAGCGCGTTGACGGATATTGCCGGCAGTTCCGCCTATGTCGAAGGCGGCCTGGTCACCTACTCCAACGAAGCAAAGATAAAAATGCTGGGCTTGCGGGAAACGACGCTGGTCGAATTCGGGGCGGTCAGCGCGGCGACGGCGGGAGAAATGGCTTGCGGCGTCCGCAGCGCGTTTGATACGGACTATGCCTTGAGCGTAACGGGTATCGCGGGTCCGGGCGGGGGGACGGGCGAGAAGCCTGTTGGATTGACCTATATCGGGCTGGCCGGACGCGGAGGGCTGATAACCGTCGAGCGGCACATTTGGGATGGCGATCGGATTGCGAACAAGATGCTGAGCGTTGACGCGGCGCTGCAACTGCTGCTGAGGCAATTGACTGCCTAGTCCGGTTGCGCTTCTTCAAAACTGATGCCGCGGTAAATCTCGGCCAGCGGCAATTCGCAGTTGAGCATTTCCAGGGGAATCACGTCGTCGGGATCCGTGTAGACTTGCAGCAGCCATCCGACGTCGGCGCGGGTATATAGTTCGGCGCAGACGCGGTGCTGGTCGACAATGAGATAGCCCTGGATGGATGGCACTTCGCGGTAGAGATCCCGTTTGGCAACGCGATCATGTTCGATTGATGATGGTGAGGTGACTTCGACAACGAGGATGGGGTTAAGCAAAGAAATCTCGCTCTCGTCCTCGTAGCTCGATTTACCGCAAACTGCGCTTAGGTCAGGATACACGTAACGACTGTCGTTGACTTTGACCCTCATTTCGCTGCTATGAAGCGCGCAAACCGAATCACCGAGTTGTTGCCCAATTGCTATTGTGATGTTTATCATGATGCTACTGTGTTTGCCCGTGCCGCCGGACATGGCGTAGACTTCGCCATCAATGTATTCGTGCTTGATCTCGTTTTCCGCCTCCCAAGCGAGATATTCAGCGACGCTCAAGCGCGGTTTTAGATTGGCAACCATGGTGCTCCTCGTTATCAACGTTGTTCTTCAAAGTATAGCGGTCGCTGATTGAAAAAGCATTCACTGAGTAATGGCTGTACTGGAGACAGTTCCGCTGTCTACCACAAATCTAGCGTGCCGCGCAGAATGCCGAACTCGCCGATATGATAGGAATTGTGCGCGGCAACTACCAGGATTTCGCGCAGGATGGTGTGGCCCGGCTGACCGTGCGGAATCTGGGCGCAGAGGTCGCGCGTCGGGTCGTTTACGATGTTGATGAGGGATTGCAGATCACCGCGAAACGCTGCGATTGTTTCATTCCAGCTTACGGCGTCCGCTTCCATATTAAGATCGGGCCAGTAGTCGTCGGGGAAGGAGAGATATTGGTAGTTGGGATTTTCGATGTAGTCGAGGATATCCCATTGGCAGATTCGTATGTGCTCGAGCAAGTGCCAAAACGAATAGGGTACGTTCGCCGGTCGCGTATTGAAGTGATCTTCAGGAAATTCACTAACAACCTGGTCGAAGCGCTGATGCGCCTGCCTTTTGGCCAGGGCATTGACAAGTTGTTCGCGCAGGTGATGATCATTCATGGCGGTACTTCCTTCATTAGAACAGGGCAGTTCTTAAAGAGTATAACCGCAAATTGTCGTGAGCTTCTTCGCGCGACCTCGAATCAAGCCTATCCGTAAGGAGGGTGTCAGGCGCCAGGCAAAACTGTGGCTGCTGGAGGGCGATATCCAAGTTTTCTGAGGATATCGTTCCCGTCACGAATATATGTAGATAAAATACAGCGCAGGTCAATCGTCGGATTAGAGCGGAAGTTTCTTGGCAATTCCACCATAAGTTGCGATACAATACTTGTAAGCCGCAGGCGAGGATTGCTGTGTACGATAGTTATCCACAGCACGATGTACCGCAGAACAATGTGATTCAGCGCTTTTTCACTCAGCGCTGGAGCGCGATTGTCATTGAGATTCTCATGACGATTGTGATCACCGTGGCGGCGGGTCGCGCCTTTGATATCTTTGATCCTTTTGACGCGCCGGCGGATTCCGCGTCTGCGATTCTATGGGAGGAACCCCTCTCTTTGTCCGCGCATTCGGTTGATGGTATAGTGCTGGGAGCATACAAGCAGAAAGCCATCGAATATGCAGAAAGCGGCAACTACAACGGGGCGCTTTCCATGCTTGATCTGCTGGTTCGCGCCGAGCCAAAAGACGCCGGTCCCGGGTGGTATTTGGAGATTGCTCAGTTTTACGATACACTTGGCGAAAGTCTCAAAGCGTCGTTAAACTATGAGCGATATTTTGAACTTGTTGGCAAAAACGCGGAACTTGTGGCACAATCTAGTGCAAGCGCCTATCAAGGCGCAGATTGAGATGGTTTTGGACTGACGAAGTAGCTTGACTACTGCGCGGTCAGATGTGTTATACTAAGGTTCAGACGGTTGAACCGCTTTTGTCGGAAGCTGAAATTGCGAGGTGCTTATTATGACGAAACAGTATCCGGAATACGACATTCCCAAACGTTCCATAAAAGATCGCATCTTCAGCCAGCGCCCGAGCGCTCTAATCATAGAGGGCTTGTTGGTGCTGGTGGCCGTTGTTGTAACCATCGGGTTTTTGATTCCCGCAGCGCCAGTCGATGACAACCGCGATGAATTGATTGCGGAACTTCAAGCGATTGTCGCCGCTCAAGAAGCTGCGTTGTCGAGTGCCGCCGAAGCAGTGCAATCTGCGGAAGCCGCTGCCCAGTCATCCGGCATGTTGAGCGCGTCCGCGTTGAAGAATCTGGCCTGGTCGAATTTGTCGAACGAAGAATATCGCGCGGCTATCGCCTTGTACAGTATTCTGATCGCCAAGGGCGAGTACGACTCCAACACCTTCGCGGCGCGCGGCTACGCCTACAGCATGGTCGATGAACACGCCCTGGCGGCGCAGGACTACAGCGTTGTGCTGGAGATGGAACCAGGCAACCTGATGGCTCTGAATAATCGTTGCTGGGCATTCAGTGAAATTGATCATTACGAACAGGCGCTTGCGGACTGCAACCAGTTGATGTCGCAAGTGCCGGAGGCGGACTATCCTTTCCTCAATCGTGGCATTGTCTACGAAAAGATGGGGAACATGGAGAATGCGCTGCCGGACTATGTAGAGTGGATCAAGCGCATCAAGCAGCAGGTCGTCCGCAATGACAACCTGGTCTGGCAAGATAGCCTGGAAGTGCCGATGTCGGAAGGCGCCGTCTACTTCTTCCCCTTCACCGCGAGCGCGGGCCAAGATGTAGTCGTAACCGCCGTCAGCAGTCAACGCGACCTGGATGCCGATCCCTTGGTATTGATCCTGGATCCGCAAGGTCAAGCCTTTACCGCGAATGACGACACGGGCGAGTGGTGGGACAGTTACGTGAACTTCACCGCGCCGACAAGCGGCGAATACGCAGTTGTCTTGACCCATGCCGGCGGCAGCACCGAGGGCATGATCGAGGTATCGCTGGACGTATCCGGCGAGATCAACTTGGGCAACGAAATCGCTGCCTACAAGAGTTTGGCCTACCGCGCGCTGATGTCCGACGACTTTGTGGCAGCCCTGGCCAACTTCCGCAGCGCCTTGAACCTCAACAGCCAGGATGCGGAAGCCATGAACTGGATGGGTGTTACCTACCGGTATATGGGCGAGTACGAGACTTCGCTGAATTACATCAGCATGGCGATGCGACTGGATGATGATTATGCGCTGCCCTATCTGTCGCGCGGCATCACTTACGAAATGATGGGCGAGTCTTCCGCCAGCGCCGCGGACTATTATCACTATGCGATGCTCAACCGCAGCCGCAGCTTCTATCACAGCGAGTTGCAGGGCGACAGCCAGTTCCAGTTGCCCATGCGCGAAGGTTGGGTTTACAGCATTCCCTTCAGCGCCGAAAAGGGTCAGACGGTCGACATAGATGTCGACACGGTTGAGCCAGGCTTTGTCGATCCCTTGGTCGTGCTAGTCGGGCCGGGCAACCGCGCCCTGATCGGCGATGACGACATTTCTCGCAACGAGTATGACGCCAGCATCGACGGTTTCAGGCTGCCGGCGGATGGTCAGTATGTATTGATCGTCAGCCATGCCGAAGGCGGCGCCAACGGCAATATCAATATCGACATCGCATTGAACGATCCGGTACCGATGAGCGCTTACGAATTTGGTTCCGGTTGCTCGGGCGGCGGCCACTAAACCCGAAGAAGCATTAGCATCCAAAAAGGGCAGGTCAGACGACCTGCCCTTTTTTGCTTAATGAGCCGGCTTGCTCATGCCTGCGGTTTCGCGTGAACCTGCCAGATCCTTTTGTTGCCGCCGAAGGGCTTTTATCCTCCAGTCGCGGAAACGACGTTCCGGAAGATGCGCCGCAGTCTTGTGATGTGCTGCGGCGGCAGGGGCGGTCGCGCGAATGACGCGATGTTAGCCGCGAGGTGACTTGGATTGCTGGTGCCGGACAGGACAACATGTACGCCGGGCTCATCGCGACAGAAGCGATAGGCAGCATCGGTTGTATCCAGGGCTATGCCATCTTCCCCCAAGAACCCTAAGGGAGTATCCAGGTCGATTTCGCGCGCGTCAAGTTCGCCAGATTCGATTAGCGATTCAAGGGTGCGGCGCAGTTGCTCCGGACGGCTAAGCGCCAGCCGAACCGCGAACATGATGAGCACGCCGATTTGTTTTTCGATCGCTTGCGCCAGCACAGTTTCCCTCGCAGTTTGATTGAGCAAGTTGAAGCCGACCATAATCACGTCCCAGATATCGTCTTGCAGCGCGCGTCCCAACATGTTGTGTCCGAGATCGCGGCTCCAGGACTCGGTCACCCCCAGAAAACGAATCATTCCCTGCTCTTGCAGGTCTTGCATAAGTGGAGCGATTTCGTTCAAGTAATAGTCATAGTGTTCGGGGCGCAAGCCGTGCAAGTGATAGATATCGACATAATCAGTCCGCAACCTGCGCAGGCTGTTTTCAAGTCCTGCGCGAAGCTCCGCTCTGGTGATGGTTGTCCCGCCAAGGCGCTTTTTGGTGGAAATGATAATCGAAGCGCGATCGCGTTGGGCGACTGCCTTGCCGATAATGTCTTCGGTATGGTAGGCTTCCGCCGTGTCGATGAAGTTGATACCGGCATCCAGAGCTTGGAGCACGAGGGAGACGGATTCGGCTTCACTTTTGAG
>DAOULD010000176.1:0-35857 GCA_034420635.1 Anaerolineae bacterium
ATTACTAGCTGTGCTAACTTCTATCGCAATTGGGCTAATCGTATTGGCGCCCCCTCTTGTGAAAAGGCTGCAACCTGCTCTGGGCATTTCGTAGCACTTGGGGCGGCTTTGGTCTTGCATCTTGAAAACCCCAGTCCAGGGGTAATCGCATATGGCGTTTTGTACCGCGAGTTGCCGGCTATTCTTATTAGTGTACAACTGTAACTGTGCTATACTCTTGAAAGTCGTCAAGCTGCGCGATCTTTCGGTTTTGTCCATGTCCATGCTCGAAAGCACAGCTACAGGCTGTTCCTCCGCAGCCACTCGGCGGCAGGGAAAAACTCTGTCGCGCTCAGGCAAAATAATAAGCCTTCTCGTCGCATGAGCGACGCGGTTAATTGAATAAGAGAGCGGGCTAGTGACCTTCATCATTAAACTGTTTAGCAGACGAAAGCCGACGATGAGTTCTAAACGTCGCCGACAGCGAGCGGTTTCGACTTCCCCAAGACTGAGCGAGCCGAGGATATCAGCCCCAAAATGGCGAATTTTCTTTGGCATTCCAGCCGGTATCTTGCTTGTCGCAGGCGTCGTAGTCGGCTTGGCGGCATTGAAGGGTGGAGAAACTGTCACATATGACAATGGCATTTGGCTGGACAGATCCTGGACGCGCGAAAGGGTCGATGACGCCAGAATCAGCGAGTTTGCCGGTCGGCTGAAACAGAATCAGATCGGGAAAATTTATGCTTACGCCAGCACCTTGAATATTGAAGGTCGTTGGACCGGTAGCACGCAAGGCACGGGCAGCTTTATGGAGTCGCGGGCGGATGTCGCCAATTTTGTCCAGAGATTCAAAGAGCGGCATCAAGAAGCGGCGATTTACGCCTGGATCGAGATCTGGACGAATCTCGACCCGGTGGACGGTTATCGCTTGGATAGTATGGCATTGCACGAGAATGTCGCGGATTTTAGTCGTCTGCTAGTCGAAGACCTGGGCTTCGACGGCATCTTGCTCGATGTCAAGCCGCTCTACGACGAGAACGATGATTTTATCCGACTCATACGCAGCGTGCGGTCCGCCATTGGCATCGAGAAACCTATCGCTGTAGCTGCGCCCGCGGACTTGACGCCGACCGACCCGGGGCTGGTCCCGCTGACGTCTATAGCGCCAGGCACGATGTGGTCGTCCAATTATAAGCAGCGCGTCATGGTTTCCGCCGATGAAGTCGTATTGCTCATGTACCAGAGCTACCGGCAGGACACGCTGGACTACATCAATTGGGTGGCGTACCACGTCGAAACCTACATCAATCTGCTCGGGGGCGACACGCGAATTCTGGTCAGCATCCCCAACTATGGTGGACCGAGCGCGGCTCACAACCCCTCGGTTGAAACAATGTCAGCCGCGCTGGATGGCGTTATACTCGGCGTGTCTCGGTTGGCGGAAGACGACAAGTCCCGTTTAACCGGCGTGGCAATCTTTTCCGACGAAGACCTTAGTCAGTCTCAATGGAATCTTTACCGCGAGACTTGGTTGCAGCGTTGAGCCCCCAAGCCTGAAATGCCTGCCATTGTTCGCCGACTTAGCCCTCGTGGCTTGGAAAAAGTGGAATATGCGGCAAGCAGCCTTGCCGAGGCTGTCGCTTTTGAACCTTTCGACGGCGTATATACGGTGGGCAATACTTGGCAAGGTACAAAAGCGCTGCTTTTTGACGCGCACATGGATCGTCTTGAAGCCTCCGCGCGATACCAGCGCATTCCACTCGATTACGATCGTCAGCAATTAAAAGCTGCGCTGAGAACAATGATATTGGCGTCGGATTTCGGAGATGTTCGATTTCGCATTTCCATACCAACATCGCGGCCGAACACGCTATTGATTACGCTTGAACCCTACGATCCTCCCGATGACGCGCTTGTCAGGCAGGGGGTCCGATGCGTCACTTCCGGCGCCGAGCAACGGAAAGGTCCGTCCGCCAAGACCAGCGACTGGATGCACATCCGAGCAAAACTGCAAGACGCGATAGCGCCGGGAATCTACGAGATCATCTTGTTAGACGAATGTGGATACATGCTGGAAGGGGCGTCCAGCAACTTCTACGCGATCATTGACGGACAACTCTACACAGCCGGCAGCGGCGTACTTGCGGGCATTTCACGCCGGATCGTTCTCGAGGTATGCCGGGACATCTTGCCGCTTCGTCTACAAGCGCCGCATATCGATGATATGCCGAGGTTGCTTGAGGCTTTTCTCACCAGCAGCAGCAGGGGCGTCATTCCCATTGTCGAGATCGACGATCGCCCTGTAGGCGATGGCGCGGTTGGGGAAAACAGCTTAAAGTTGCGCCGAGCATATGAATGCTGGGTCGCAGCACATTTGGAAGAACTCTAATGCGGAAGCTGAACAAGCTGCGGGGCGCGCTTGATCTTCTTCTTTCCATCCGCGACCTGACGATAGTGTCTCGCAACTACCAATGGGAGGTTCGGGCGCCCAGCAGCTTCTACCTGGAAGCGGAATACGCCGAAGTCAATCTGTCACGGTCCGAGGACAATCAGCTTTATGTTAGCGTGAGATTGCGCGCGTCAATGAGTTGGAAGCTGGCGACTGAAAGAGACGACGCCGGTGTTTACGTCGTTGTCAAGCGCAAGCCCCTCATCGGTAATATCGGTCGCGCGCGTTTTCACGTGCGGGTCCCACGCGGGGTTCACATTAGCCTTCAACTGGAAAACTCCCTCCTTTGCCTCAACGACCTTGTAGGCACCTTGGATTTGCCGCCGGAGACCTGAGTCCAAACATCCGCATTTGATTCTCATATTCTGGCAGGCGAGCATTCATAACAATAGCGATCGACAAACATAGCTGCTTGAAAAGTCGAAAAAGCTGTGCTAGCTTATGTCCATGAGCAAACGCAGACGACTAGAAATGAGAATCACATGCTGTTGTAGGGATACCGACGACTAGGCGGGATTGTTTGCTTTGCCAGCAACACGGTTGTTCGAAACCAAGAAGTCAACCCGCCAGGGTTGGCTTTTTTGATTGAAGACATGGTACGAACCGCCGGCAGGATTCCGATCAAATATGTTGAAGAAGGAGCGTGAAGAATGAGTGATATCAACAGTCGCGGCTATACCAATCCCGATAAACTTGTATCTACGGACTGGGTCGCCGCAAACTTGAATGAGGCTGGTATCCGCATAATCGAATCGAACGAGGACCCCCTGCTCTATCCGAGCGGACATATTCCCGGCGCGGTTGAGGTGGACTGGGTAAAGGACCTCAACGATCCACTGCGGCGCGACTATCTGGACAAATCCGGTTTTGAGGCGCTCGCCAGCCGCATCGGCATCACTTCGGAAACGACGGTCGTTTTCTACGGCGACAAGAGCAACTGGTGGGCAACTTACGCGCTCTGGGTATTTGAGCTATTCGGTCACACTAATGCCAAGATTATGGATGGCGGTCGCCTGAAGTGGGCTGAAGAGGGTCGCGAGCTTACGCGCGAAAAACCGAGTATCAGTCCAACATCGTACAGCGCGCCGGAACGCGATGACAGCCAAATCCGCGCATTCCGCGAGGGCGTATTGGAGCATATTCAGGTTAATGGACAATTGGTGGACGTCCGCAGCCCAGGCGAATACACTGGAGAGAAACTGCACATGGAAGGTTACCCGCAAGAGGGCGCGGTGCGCGGCGGGCATATTCCGGGCGCGGATAATGTTCCCTGGTCCCGCGCCGCCAATGAGGACGGTACCTTCAAGACCGCCGCGGAACTGCGAGCGATTTACCTCGACGAGATCGGCCTGAACCCGGGACAGCCCACGGTCGCCTACTGCCGCATCGGCGAGCGCAGCAGCCATACCTGGTTTGTGTTGACGAATCTGCTCGGTTTCTCCGATGTGCGCAATTATGATGGTTCCTGGACCGAATGGGGCAACAGCGTCGGCGTCCCCATCGAAAAATAGTCAGACACAGCCGCGCGGCGCGCAATCGGCGAATCGTCCACAGGAATGCCGCGCTCGCAGAAAATGACAAGCCCTCTCTTTGCATGAGCAGGGGGTTTGTAAGATTAGTGACAGCGTCGGGGAAGGCGCTTACGTCCTCCCCGGCATGCCCACAGCGTCAGCAGGGCGCCCGATGCCAGAATATCCGCCTATACTTCAGGATTACCTCGACGATTTCGGTTTCATTTCCACGCGAGATGAGCGCATCGACTTTTTGATCGCCATTTCCGACGATTTTGAACCCGTTCCGGCTTCGGTCGCCACCAAGCCCTACGAGGAGGCGCAGCGCGTGATCGGCTGCGAATCCGAAGCTTTCGTCTGGGCTATTGATCGCCCGGACGGCACGCTGGATTTTCATTTCGACGTGCTAAATCCTCAAGGTTTATCAGCCATGGCGATGTGCGCGATTCTCGACCAGTCCTGTTCGGGAGCCCCCTTGGAACAAGTCGCGGCAATCAATGGCGAGGTGGTTTTCACCTTTTTTGGCAAAGATATTTCGATGGGCAAGGGTCGGGGACTGACCGAGATCATCAATGCTGTCGTGTATGCGGCAAATCAACGCCTTGCCCTGCCATAACTTGGTTTGGATTCTCCAGGAAAGATTCGCTTGGCGCGCCTTCGCTGAAGATCGCATCGGTGCCTAACAACCCTTTGTAGGCGTAAGACGGTTCGGATCCTGGGATCTTCACAGCGTTAACCGCCTTTTCGTAATAGGACGTGGGTCCTGCCCAGCCGATGATACAGTACATGTAACCGGCGTTGCGCATCTCGTGCAGGCATTTGATCAATAGAGCGGTGCCGATCCCGCGACCCCGTTCCCGCTCATCAACCCCTGTCGGCCCAAAGAACCCTTTGAACGTCGTATCGTAGCAAGCGAAGCCCAGCAATTGGTCGCGTCGATGCGCCAGCATGACCGTCGTCGGATGTGTCGAGAAACCGACACTCGCCTCGCTAGACCAGTAGGGATTGAAGTGTTCATCGATCCATTCGGTGACGAGTCGCTTTTCCGGCGTCATACAGCGTCTGATCGTGATTCCTTGATCCCGCTGAAAGGCGATCTCGGGTTCAAGCGGCGGCAATTCGTATAGCTTAACCAGCATATCAGGCATCGTTCATCCCTCCGTAATCGCTACCAACTCAAAGGAGGCAACCAAAGGAAGACGTTTACATCCAGATTCTACATCAATCCGCTCAATTCGGCTGAAGATTTCGATCCATTCTGGCCGGGCGCAATGGCATAAGCGGCTGAATACCGCTATCATTGGCGCCGACGGAATCCCCGATAAAGGTTAAATCATATGCCTCAGAGACCTGAAACGAATGCGGTTCACAATTCAGCAATAGACCGCTCCAGCGGAGCGATTGTCCCGCCTATTGTTCTTAGCACGACTTTCCAATACGAGACAACGGGCTTGGAGCATGATCCGGACGAGTTGATCTACACACGTTATCAGAACCCGAATCGCGCAGCGCTGGAAGAGGCCATGTGCAAGCTGGAATACGGCGCCGCGGCACATGCCATCTCCAGTGGATCGGCAGCCATGTTGACGATTTTCCAAGCCTTGCGCCCAGGCGATCATATCGTGTCCAGCGACGACATGTACTTTGGGATCCGTGTTCAACTGAAGGAATTCTTCGCGCCATGGGGGCTAGAGACAAGTTTCGTTGATATGAGCGACCTGGCGGCGCTTCGCGCCGCTATGCGCCCGGAGACCAGATTGGTGATCTTTGAATCACCGACAAATCCGATGATACGCCTGGCGGATATCAAGGCGATAAGCGAAATAGCCCGGCAATATGGAGCGACAGTTCTGGTTGACAACACGGTGGCAACGCCGGTCGCGCAGAATCCCCTGCAACTCGGCGGCGATATCGTGGTCAATTCGCTGACCAAATACATCGCGGGCCATCATGATGTCCTAGGGGGTGTCATTGTATTCCGCGAGAATGACGAATTCGCGCAGCGCGTCATGCGCTTGGTGAGAATCGGCGGTTCGGTTTTGTCTCCGATGAACAGTTGGCTGACATTGCGCGGCATGCAGAGCCTGTCGTATCGCGTCCGCGCCCATAGCGAAAATGCCTCGGAAGTGGCATGTTTCCTGGCGGAACACCCCAAGGTTGAGCGTGTGCTCTATCCGCATCATCCCAGCCATCCACAATATGACCTGGCTCTGCGGCAAATGCGCGTCGGCAGTGGATTAATGTCGATGCAGGTGCGCGGCGGTCGACAAGCCGCCATCGACGTGGTGAACAAACTAAGGCTCTTCACCAGCGCAACCAGCTTTGGCGGCACCCACAGCCTCATCGAACATCGCGAATCGATTGAAGAGGATTCGAATACGCCGTCCAATCTATTGCGCGTTTCCATCGGCTTGGAGCACCCGGCTGATCTCATCGCCGACCTCGATCAAGCGCTGCGATGATTTATCACATCACCAGCCGTTCGAACTGGGCGCGCGCCCAAGCGCCCGGGCTTTACAGCGCGCCTTCCCTCGAATCCGAAGGTTTTATTCATTGTTCGCGGCTCGAGCAGGTTTTGACTGTCGCGAATAATTTCTATCGCGGCCAATCGGACTTGCTTCTGCTTTGTATTGAAGAGCGCAAGCTAGAATGCGAATTGCGGTGGGAAGCACCATCCCACCCGAAGCAATCGATATGCAACACAATTAAATGCGATGAGCTATTTCCCCATCTGCATGGTCCGCTAAACTTAAACGCTGTCGCGGCAGCGATCGCATTTGAAGAGTCGGAAAACGGCTTTGTATTGCCGCAAGCGTTACCGTGACTCTATTTTAGCCAACTCCGGTCGCTTCGGCGCTGAATTGCCACAGCGCGGTCTGTTCGTCGCGGCTGTAGGAGATTTCGTTGGAGCGCTTATGCTTTTTGTCCGCCCAGTATTTGCCGCTGATGCCCGCGACCTCGGGCGAAGACGCCAGATAAATCAAAGTTTCAGCGCCTTTTTGCGGCGACCGCCCGAAGACGGGTTTCAACACTTTGAAGATATGGCGCATGAAACCAGTCGAGTTGTCGCCGAAACTGGTATTCACCATGCCGGGGTGCACCGCGTTCACCGTGACGTTCGTATCTTCAACCCGCCGCGCCAATTCATAAGTGAAAAGGATATTCGCCAATTTGCTCGTGCCATAGGCGGCAAAACCACCATATTGGCTGGCTTCTTGCATGTCCGCCCAGTGCAGTCCATTCGCCCCAGCTCTTTGATGCGCGCTGGAGGAGACATTGATGATGCGCGCTTCGCCCTGATCGCTAGCGGTCGCCTGCATAATATCGAGAAGCAGATTGCCTAGCTGATAGTAGCTGAGGTGGTTGAGCGCAAATGTCAGCTCGTAGCCATCGACTGACCTATAGAAGGTGGAGAAATAAGCGCCAGCGTTGTTCAGTAGCACATCCAGTCGCTGGTGCTTCTGGTTGAATTCATCTGCGACTCGGCGCGTTTCTTCTATGGACGACAAATCCGCCAGCAGCATGTCGTTATTGTCATTGCCGCTTTCGGCGATTAGCTGCGACAGTAAGCTGCGGGTTTTTGCCTCGTTGCGCCCAACAATCGTCACATCCGCGCCCATACGAGCCAGTTCTTGCGCGGAAATTTTGCCGATGCCGCTGGTCGCGCCTGTGATTAATACGCGTTTCCCTTGCATTGTTGTCCTCCTACCGTAGGTTTTGGTTCTGTCTCCGGTTTTTGTCTGACGCAAGACCTAGTCGTCTGACTATGAAAGCGCAGCGCTCTTGAAGCGCCGACTGCGATAAATGCGCAGCACTGGCGCAAGAGAGAGGCTCGCTCCTGTTAGCGCAATGCGCAAAGAAAGCAAATTCGCGAGCGCGCCCCAGACTGGCGCCGCCAGAATCTGTCCGAGGGCGTTGGATTGCCAGTACATGGAAATCACAGTGGCTCGTACCTCAGACGGCGTATGCTCGTTAATCCATGCCATGAAAAGTGGTTTGGTGACGGTTCGTAGCGTCTGGCCCAGGCAAAAGGCAGTGGCCACGAGATAAAAGTCCTCTGCCCAGACAAAGGCGAGATTGCTCAAGACCGTTCCCAGCGCAAACCAGGCGAGAATCGTTGCTGTCTGCCGCTGCCGGCTACCTTGCAGCCATCGTTTCACCAGTTCCAAAACCGGAATGCTGAGTACGGTAACACAGCCAAAGAGTATGCCAAACCAAATCACGGGCTCGAATAAGGGTAGCGAGTAATTCTGCAAAATGTGCGGCGCATACAAGGCGTCATAGCCGCCCACGGAAACGCCAATGACCAGCCCAACAAAGACCAGAGAACGAAGCGCATCACGGCGTTTTAATTCGCGCAGACTCGCTTTAAGCGTCGCCGCAAGCGCGAGGGGCGCTTTGTCTTCTCTCTGCGCCGGCTGGAATCCATACTCGGGCATGATCGCCCCCAGCAGCAGCGCGAGAAGAATTGTAGCGATGCCGCCGACGGCAATTGGCAAGGCAACGTTTATCGTCCCCAAGGCTGTTGCGACAACAATCCCTAATGCCGTGGAAGCCTGTCCAATTTGTGATCCGCGCAAAAGCAATGGCAAGGCCTCATCCTGGCCTAATTCATCAACCAGCCAAGCCTCGGGCGCGCCGCTGACAAAGGTGAATCCCAAGCCCCAGATCGCCTGAGACAATAGAACAATCCCGTAGTCGGGGGTCGAAGCCTGCAGAAGATATCCGCCGCCCCATATGAGGTAACCGATGACAATGGACCACTTGCGGCTAAAGCTGTCCGCCAAGACCCCCGTTGGCACTTCAAAGAGGAGCGTCGCGGCTTCCAGCATGACTGCCAACGTCGCCAATCGAAAGGGATCGCTAGTAACGACGGAGGCAAAGTAGAGCGTCGCAACCGTCAACCACATGGTGTAAACGAAGGGGGCGACCAGACGAAAGGTGTAATAGGCGCGCAGTGCGCGGCGACGATGTGCTGTCATTGGCAGAGCCGCTCGGCGCGTAACCGGCGAATAGATTCCAGGAATGTCGCGCTCACGCAAAACAATAAACCTGCTTGTCGCATGAGCGCCGCAGTTTACATAAACAGGACTTTGACGCTAGGACGGTCGACTAGGAATCTTCCTCATCACCATAGGCATGCCCGGAGAAGATCGCCCGCAGTTCCGCCGCTGAACTCGCCGCCTGCAGAGCCTTCATGCGAGCGGTTTCTTCTTTCTGCAGCGCGCGCACGTTATTGAGAACGGCTTCCAATTGATCCGCGGGAAACTTGCAGGCGCCGTTTTCGTCCATGTGAATCAACTCGCCGGGCGCAATGTCCATGCCAGCCACCGAAACAGGGACGTTTACAGCGTGAACCGCCATATTGCCATGGCCCGGCGTCACGCCGCTGAGCATGTACTGAAAGTCCATTTCGCGCACCTCATCCAGGTCTCGCGACGGACCATTGGACAGCATGCCGACGCATCCGATCGCGCGCATCGCCGAGACCATGTTGCCACCCGCCAAGCCGACTTTTCCCGCGATTTCCGGCGGAAACTTCTGCTGAATGACCAGAATCGCGGGTCCCGGCGCCGCTTCCAAAGCATCCAGCACATCGCCGAAACTGAGCCGCGTGAAATCGGGATCGGGCAAGCCATAAACACAGGTGACCGCATAACCGACCCGACGGCCCAGTTCCGGGTACATGCAGCGAATCGACTGATCGGTGTACCAATTCTCGCTCCAGGGATTGTAAAGTCCGAGGCAGAGCGGGGAAGCGGGATATGTAGCCACCACGTTGGTTATCGACGGCGTGTCGAAATTCTTGAGTTCTTCAAGCATAGCGTTTGTATTCATAGGTCGCAGGGATCTCCCTTCTTTATTTGCGCGATCATTCTACAGCGCAAAGGGCAAGATTGCGACAACTGCCTTAGCGTTTGGGACGGGATGACCGCCTAAAGACGCCCAGGATGGGCACCAGCATCAGGGCTGAAATCGTTATCGCCATGCGCACGGAAGAAAAGTGGCCGATCGCGCCCACCACGGGGCCACCGGCGATCTGTCCAAAGGCATCGGCTTGTCCTTGAATGGACAAAACGGTGGCTCGTACGCCGGATTCGGTATGCTGGTTGATCCAGGCTTCCATAAGCGGATTGCGGATCGCGCGCATGGCGCCGGTTATCCACAGTCCTAGGAGCAGCAATGCGAAACTCTCCCCCAGCGTGAACAGCAATACACCCCCGATCATGGCGACGTAAACAACGGTCAAGGTGATCGTCACTGAGCGATTGCTTGTCATGTCGACCCTGCGCCCGATGTATTCCATCGCAAGAAGGCTCAAAGGCATGCTTACAGCGCTTATGACGCCAAACCAAACGATCTCGTCCAGTTGACCGAGCGCCGGCAAGGTGAAGTTGTCCAGCAAATGCGCGGTCCACAAGCGATCGAATCCTTCGCTGAAGGCACCGTGAATGATTGTAGCCGCCATGATCAAAAGCAATAGATGCCGGCTGCGAACCAAGCGCAGACCGCTTCGGAAAGTAGCGAACAGCGTCGTCCAGCTCTCACGTTGCGACGCGTCCTGAGGCTTGAATCCTTCCTCGGGCATCAGCAAGACCAAGAGCAGGGCAAGCGCCAACATGATGATGCCCGCCGATACAATCGCGACTTGCAGACGGACGCTCGCCACCGCAACGCTGACAAATATAGCGACGAAGCCGGTAACCTGCGCCACCTGCGCTGATCTAACAAAAGCGGCAGACGCCCTCCCCTGTCCGATCTCGTCAACAATCCAGGCTGATTGCGCGCCGCTCAGAAAAGTGTATCCCAAGCCCATGATGATCTGCGCTACCAAGAGTGCCTCGAAGAGGGGAAAACTGCCCTCGACCACGAAACCCAGCCCCAGCAGAGCGATGCCGATGATCACGGAAAGGCGGCGGCTATAGACATCGGCGACGACGCCGGTTGGGATCTCCATCAAGAGCGCAGTCAGTTCCAGGCAGGTGCCGACCAGGACCAGTTGCAGCGGATTCAATCCCACCTGTTTGACCTGATAGACAAGATTGACCGTAAACACCATGGTCATGGCGAATGACTGTATGCCCGACAATACAAGATACAGTTTGTAGGCATCCGCTTTGCGCAGACTCAGTCTCGAAAACATGAAAAGTTTAAGCCTTGTCCGGCTGTCACAACGTGAGCGACTTGCGGTTCAACACGCCGTTTTTCAGGAAGTCGCGCAGTTCCGATGTCCTGTCTTGGAGCAATTTCGGCGCGATCTCGCGTACCGTAGGATGGCCCGCATTGGCCAGCAACCATCGGCAAGACGCAAGCTGGCGCGCCGCTATGAATACTTCCAAATGAGCGCGCATGCGCTCGTCCAGACCTGTCTTCGACGTATAGCCCGCCCACATGGCCTCTTCAAGGTGACAATAATCATCCGGGCGCTCTCCTTTGAGTTGCCAAAGTAAAGGCGCGAGGTCATACAGAAAATATCCCCAACCACAATATTCAAAGTCAAGCGCCGCCGGCTGGCCATCACAATGCAAGATGTTTTTCGCTAGCAGATCGCCGTGGATGAGGCCAAAACTGTCCGGTCCGCGGTCAATCGCGGCCATCACGGTCCGAACGCGGTTTTCTACCTGCTCGAAGGTATCGGCCTGCTCAGCGGTGGTTGTTATAATGGAATCCCGTACCGTATATGGCGACTCTTCGCCAAACAATCCCTCCCAATCCATACTTGGACGCATGAATCCCTCCGGCGGTTCAAATTGCCCCTCACGGTGAAGCCTTCCCAGATAGACACCCACCGCGTGGATGTCATCGGCGGAAAGTTCCCTGGCCGACTTGCTCTCGCCGTCGATGTACTCGAAGAGGCTGCAAAGGACGGCATCCGGCGCTAGCTGCGCTGGCTTTAAAGATGTGAAAAGGAGGTCTGACGCGTCGTCTTGCAAAGGGACTGGCGCCGACGCCAACAGGTCCGTATTCAGACGCAAGTGCTGCAGCCAAATCAACTCGGACTCCAGCTGCGCGGCGCGGACCCGGCCCGGCAAATGCAAACGCAACACGTATATCCCGCCGCGCGCGCTCACCTTAAAGACCGCATTGCTGCTGTATCCCAGCCAGGATAATTGACAAGCGCCGAGCCCCCACCTTTCAATGGCAAGGCGCGCTAATCCCAACCAGAAGCGCTTCTGTTCATCCAGCGTCCAGTTTGCGAAACCTGGCATTCTTTCACCATGCGAAGACAAAGGGTCAGTGAGATTGTTCAACGATACGACCAAGCGGATCTCGAGCCAGACGAGACTAGCACGCGCCTTACAGGACTGTCAAACTGCCAGAGCGACGTCATATGTCACGTGTTACTTTCACGGAATCCGATGCTACAATAGCGGCATCCCGTTATCATGGAGCGCCTATGCGCAAGTGGTTCATCCTGGTCGGGGCAGCCATACTTTCGGCTTTGGCCGACCAAGCCAGCAAAGGCTGGATAGTCGCAAATTTAGAGCTATACCAGAGCGTCCAGCCGATTCCGGCGCTGGCGCCATTCTTCCAATTGACACGCAGTTCCAACACCGGAGCGGCTTTTGGCATCCTGCCTGCGGCGGGAAATATTTTCCTCCTGCTGGCATTCCTGATCATCGGGATCATGCTGTGGCATTTTCGCAGCGCCGCGCCGGGCGCGCGTTTTTTGCCGCTTGCTACGGGTATCGTTGTCGGCGGCGCCATCGGCAATGTCATTGATCGACTGCAACACGGCCATGTCATCGACTTCATCCACTATCAAATACCGGGCTTCGTATCAAATGTCAGCAACCTGGCAGATCACGCCATTGTCGGCGGCGTGTTGCTGATCATTGGAGAAAGTTTCTGGCGCGAGCGGAAACTGAACGCCAATCGGTCCGCTGAAGTAGAGGGCGCGGATAGCGAAACCGACGGCTCAAGGTAATAGAAACCCGGTTGTCTCAGGCTGTCTTGCCGGTCCAGCGGCGCCTCTGTCAAATGCGCTTTTCCAATTCGATTTCGTCGCGGATGGTGATCCCGTCAAGCCCGGTAATAGGAATTTGCGGCTTGATACGGCGAGCATCGGCAATTGCATTGCGATGGACGGTAACCAGTTCATATCCTCGCTTTTGCCAAAACTTGAGCGCAGCCAGATTGTCATTCGTCGTTACCAGCCAGAGTCTCTCGATACCGGCTTCTCGCGCCCAATTCTCGACCGCCTCTACCAGAGCCGTTCCCACGCCTATCGACTCTGACAGGCTGTTGAGCGTGGTAATTTCGCACTCCCTGTCCCCAACGTGAACTGTAATCAGACCGATGTTTTCAGCCGCAACTTCCTCGGGTTCCGCGTCATCTTCGGCGGGGACCATGTTTCGTTCCGCCATGAATCCGGGCAAGAGATGACCGTAAACAGCTTTGCCGCGGGAGACAATCTGCGTGGTGCCCCAGCGTTCATCAAGAAAATGCGCCACCCACTCTCGGTCGGAGCGTTCCAGGGGACGGATGTTAAAATCGGTCATCGCCGAGTCCTCGGTACTTTCCTTCAAACTTGTCACCAATTATAACCGTATCCGACAAACTTGAAAAACGCCGCTCCAGCCTGTCGTCATGCCGGCTGCCATCATGACGCAATTCTCTCGGAAAAGCGCATTCTATCTGTCTTTCGACTGAACTTGGGATTCTTGCTCAAGCCGCGAACAGCAAGGCAACGCCGGCGATGGCGATCATGGTGCCGATGACAGCGCGCAGGGTAATCTTGTCAGCAAACACGACGTAGCCTATCGGAATCAGCAGAATCGGCGTCGTGCCGGTCAGGGTCGAGGAAATACCGACGCTGGTGTGCTGGAGCGATAACAAGACCAAGGTCGTTCCGATAACCGGACCTACCAAAGAGGCGAATGTCAAAATGAGCAGCGCCCGAGGCTCTGCCCAGACAAGACGCAAGTTTTCCCGCAGTTTGCCGCGCGCGATGATGACCAGCCACAGAATGACCAATCCGACCAGAGTGCGAATCACGCTCGCGCTCATAGCATGGAATCCGCCAGCAACGCCTTCCGACATCAAGGCGAATGAAGTCCCTTGACCGATCGCAGATCCAACTGCAAGCGCTAGCCCGCGACTGTAATTCGCGTTTTTCATTTGCAGGTCTCGTCCCGCGTCGTCGGATACTACCCAGCCAATGCCGGCAACCACCACGACAATGCCAAGTACAGCGATGGATGACAAACCCTGTCCTAGAAACACCCAAGCAAGCAATGCCGCAACGATCGGCGTGATCGAGCCGATCAGCATAGCGAGACGCGGTCCAATATATTGAAATGAACGCAAGAGCATGACGGAGGAAACGACATAGCCAGATAGACTCGAAGCGCCAAGCAAGGTCCAGCGCTCGAGCGACGCTGAACTGGGAAAGGTCTCGCCGAGCAGCGCATGGTGCATCAGAATCAGAAAGACGAGCGAAATCTGAAGACTGAGCGCCATCGAAACGGTCGCGCCGAATTTGCGGCCCGCAAGCGTAAAGGTCGTCGACGCGAGCGCAAAACTTAAAGCCGCCCCGAGGGCGGACAATTCGCCTATGTAGGTTTCCAAATCAGCATACCCGCGCCTGGCTTTGCGGTAGCCAGCAATTCTATGAGGATGTGAGCCCACTTGCAATGCCGCGCATGAGTCGCGTAGACCAGCAACTGGAGATCAGCCGCGACGTTCAGCGCGAAGAGAGAATTAGAACGCGATAATGATCATGCTCTGCGGCGCAAGTTGCCGCACTGGTTGATACCCGTCGAAGCCGCCCTGCGAGTTGATTCGCGGCGAGGCAATGGCCCCGGAACCATAGGCCAGGCTTGCGTTTCCCAATGACAAGTCAGTCTCATCCAGAGAGAGCGAGAAGCCAGTCGCGGGCTCATCATCAAGATTGATCACCACCAGCAGGGCTTGCGCATCATCATGGCGCAGAAAGGCATAGACGCCGCGCTGCGAACTGTCGACCGCCGTAAGGTCGCCGCGCCGCAGCGCTGAATTGGCATTACGCAGGTGGATCAAACGCCGGTAATGGCTGAGCAGGGAATCAGGATCATCGGTTTGACCAGCGACGTTGGCGTATGACAAGTTTTGCGCGTCTTGTAATGGTTGCCACAGGTCTTCGCCATCGCTGAACCCGGCAGACTCACTGTTCTCCCATTGCATCGGACTGCGAATGCGTTCGTCCGGTTTGCTTCCCGCCATAGCAATCTCTTCGCCATAATAGAGGAAGGGAACGCCGGGACCCGTCAAGAGAAGCGAAGCAGCCACCTTATTCCTGCCGACATCATGCAGCAGCCGGTTGATCAGCCGGTCTTGATCATGATTGGTGAGGAAGGTAGCGAATTGGTTTCGCGGATAATCTCGCATGGCATTGCGATGGGCGCGTCCGATGTTGCGATTGGAACCGCTCTGGGCAGCGCTGATCATTTCCTCCGACAGCTTGAAATCAAAGCCAATATCAATAGCGCGTTCTTCAACATAGCGCGACACAATAAACGAGGGACCGTTGAAAATCTCGCCGACGGTGAAACTGTTAGGCTTAACTGACTCCAAATGAGCTTCATAGTCGCCTAACCATTGGCGGCTTTCGGCGGTATTTTCTTGCCTTTCGCCGACTTCGATAAGGTGCTTGACAGCGTCCAGGCGGAAACCATCCACGCCGATTTCTCGCAGCCAAAATGTCGCGATATCGTACATTTCCCGCGTGACAGCCGGGTTCAAATAGTTGAGATCGGGCATGCCATCCCAGAAGACGCCATAATAGTAGCGGCCTCCGGCTGGGTGCCAGGCGACCGCGCCCCAGGGACCAACATATCCGGGATCTTCATCAGCCCAGATATACCAGTCGGCGTAGGCTTCCTCGCCGAGGCGCGAAGCGAGAAACCAGGGATGCCGACTCGATGAATGATTGACGACCATGTCGACAATGACGGCGATTCCTCGTTCGCGCGCCGCCTCGATCAAGCGCTTCATGTCGTCAATCGTTCCGTAGTCTCGCTCAACAGCATAATAGTCGGTGACGTCATAGCCGTGGTAACTATGGGCTTCCGCAGGCGGCATCAGCCAAATGCCGGTGACACCCAGGTCCTTGGCAGTCGCCGGATCGCCGTCATTGAGGTAATCCAGCCGATCGATTATGCCCTGCAGGTCGCCGATGCCATCGCCGTCGCTATCGCGAAAACTGCGTATGAATATCTCGTAAAACACGCGGTCGTTCCACCACATGGGCGAAAGCGCGGCGTCGGATTGCGCCAATGACGCTTGGGACCCCTCACTGAACAGCAGAAGCAGAGCGGAGAAGGCAAAAACAGCGAATTGGACCGCGGTCTTCCGCAAGCCCGGTCTTCGAGAACCGGTCGCAACCGTTCGGCGGCAGCGAGAAGATCTGCCGCGCTCACGCAGAATAAGGCGCCGTCTCCTTGCGCGAACGATGCGGTTTATCAAACAAGAGCTCCTGTCGAATTTGCTTTGCAATTGAAGATCGACCCCCGTCTCTCAAGTGAATTATGCTGGGCATGTCCAGGATTCAGTCTGGTTCAAGTACGATTGCGGGTCGTAACTTCGTCGGCGAGCTTCACGAATTCGCGTATCCAGGCGCGACATTGCTTTTCGCGCTTGTCATCCGCCGCGGCAAACTCTTCATGCGCCTTTTTCATCCAGTGGAGCGCTCGTTCATTATCGCCTTGGCGGTGCCGGACAAGCGAAAGATAGTACATCGTTTCCGGCCGATCGGGCTGAGCCGCTATCGCGTTCAGGAAGTAGCCCGCAGCGGCGTCCCAATCCTTGTCCTTATACGCCAGCATACCATGCCCGTAGTTGGCCAGCATCTCATAGGGATTGATGGTCATGGCTCGGTCGAAGCCAGCGCGAGCAAGGGACCTGTCGTCATCTTCGAGTTGAAACCAAGCGAGCGCCGCGTGATATTCGGCATGGTCGGGATGCCGCGCAATCGCGCTTTCGATTTGGGCAAGCGCTTGCTTGAGGTCTTTCCGCTGAAAAGCCGCCAGCGCCCCCAAATAGGCTTCATCCGCTTCAAACCGGGACGCGCCAAGACGTTGCGCAAGCTTGAACATTTGTTTATTCGTCAGGTAATTCCTCCGCGGAATCGTCGATTAGACGAGGATCTCCACGGTTTTGCGCCGTTTGCCGCAGCGGACTACATAGGTGCGCGCGATTTTGTCGTGCCAAGACTGATTGTTTTTATCGAAGAGCGCCCAAATAAAGCCCAGCCCGAAGAGCATACTGCTGACATGGTAGCCGATTGCGCGAATGACGGCGTCCACGTCGCTGATGGCGCTGTGATCCGTCTTGATGACGCGGATGCCAAGCGCAAACTTGCCCGGGGTCTGGCCCTCGCGCCGCGTCCAGAAGTACCAGTGATACGCAACAGGCAGGGCTAAAAACACGAATTGCAACAGTTGTTTGGGAATATGATGACCCGGCGAGGACATGATCAACGCCGCAATTGAAAGCGGAAGAATCAGGAGAAAGCTGTCGATCAAGCTGGCGGCAAAACGATCGACCAAGCCCGCCAATTCGTAGACGCGACTGGCAGCGCCACTATCGTTTTTGGGCTTTTCATCCATTTGTCCCTCCTTTAATGCTTGATAGCCGCGGATTGCGCCGCGCTTGAACCGGCACAGACAAACAATCGATATACTCTACTATACGGCAGATTGTCGACGAAGTTGTAATCGGAGGGTAAATTCGGCGTTAAATCTGTGTGAATGCGCATTTTTCAGGCGATTCATGTTGGTTGGCCAGCGCAATTCAACCGTGCAGGGAATAGAGTATCGCCGGATTGTCTTCCGCCTCGAATTCTTTCAAGTTGGCAATCGTCAAATGACCGTGCTGGTACAGATACTCAATATGAGCGCCGGCTTCTTCAATCGCCAGCAGCACATGGTAGCCCTCCACCTGCGGATACATCGCCCGCGATATCGCGCTAATGGTCATCGGCTCGCCATGGTCGCGCATGATCTTGCGAATTCGATCCAGCTTGCGGTTGTGGCTGGCGCGGATGGCATGGATACGACCATAGAGATCGTGGATGGGATCTTCGTGTCCGCCAAGCGCCAATCCGATACCCTCGAAGCGCAGCAGCTTGCGCAAGGAATCGGCATAGTGATCGAGCCCCATATAGTGCGTAATGCTTTCGGGCGATTGGTGCGGCGTCGTACGCGACAAGACATGGTCGGCGCTAAGCAGAACATCCCCCAAGCGAATGCAAACCTGGCCTGGACAATGACCCGGCGTGTGAATAAATTCCATGCCGTCAATCACAAGCTCGTCCGCGATGTTGAAATCGACATCAATGGATGTGACGTGCTTCTTGGCGAAGCCGTACATTTGGAACAAGGTCTCGCGCAGAGCGGGTTCGATGCCGGCGCGCTCGAAGTAAATTCCCAGCGCTTTTGTGGCCACGATCACGCGCTCTTCGTAATCGGTCAACACACGACGATCAAGCTCGTGAATGCCGACGCTGGCGCCGGTCTGTTCCTTGACAAAAGCCAGACCGCCAAAGTGGTCGATATGCCCGTGTGTGATGATGATCCGCTGGATGTCCTTCAAGCTGAACTTACGATCAAAGCGCTCGCCGATGCCAGCGATACCCGCGAGCAAATCATCATTGCTCGTGCCGATTCCCGAGCCGCAATCGACAAGCGTCAACTCGCCCGCGCCTTCAAGAATATAGGCATGGCCGACGAAACCGTTGGGGAATAGCTGCATCGAAAAGCGGAAGATGTCGACGCCCGTACTGCTCTTAAAATGTTCAACCGGCGGCAAGTGGCGCATCTGGCAATATCCTCATTGGCTCACGTATCTGGAAGCGCAATACGAAATGAACGGTAAGGCGTCTACAAATGTCATTGTATCAGAATCTGCAGGCTGTCAGGGGCCAGACTATAAATGATGAAGGCGATATAAGCGCCCAGAAAGACCGCCGACTGACGTCTGCCGAACTTCTGATGGCGCGTGAAGGGGATAAGCAAGACGGCAAAGGCGATCATGACCAGGAACTCGAACTGAACTTCGGCGCGGCTGACAGCGATCGGTCGCAGCAACGATGTCACTCCAAGGATCAGCAGCAGGTTGGCAATGTTCGAGCCAACTATATTTCCAATCGCGAGATCGGTTTTTTTGTGAAAGGCTGCGGAGAGCGATGCCGCCAGTTCCGGAAGCGACGTGCCGAAGGCGACCAAGGTAATGGCGATGACCAACTCGCTGACGCCGACCAGGCGGGCGATATTCACCGCGCCCTCAACCATCAGGCGCGAACCGACCACCAGCGTGGCAATTCCAAGCAACAGAAAGAGAAATTCTTTTGGTCTGCCCAGTTTGGATGTGATCTGCTCATCGTCGACATCCCCCAGCAGATGATCGCGCGCGTCTTGCTCCTTTTTCGCCAAAAAATAGAACATGGTGTTGAATCCAGCGAAAGAAAAGAGCAGAAGCAAGCCGTCAACTCGTCCAATCTGTCCGTCCAGCGTCAAGATATAGGTGAATACGGTAAACAAGATCATGATGGGAATTTCGCGCCGCAAAAGCACCGCTTTGACGCTCAGCGGGGCGATCAAACCCGTGGCGCCCAGAATCAAGCCAATATTGGCGATATTCGAACCAAGCACATTGCCGATAGCCAAATCGCTCTTGCCAGCCAGCGCTGCTTGGACGCTGACTAGCAATTCCGGCATCGATGTGCCGATCGCGACAAAGGTCAGCGCGATAATCAGTATCGAAACGCCAAAGGACATCGCCAGATTGGAAGCGCCACGCACCAGCCAGTTGCCGCCGAAGAACAGTCCCACAAGGCCGGCCATTAGCAAAAGAAGATTCTCCAACATGAGCCTAGGATCCCATAGTCAAAGGCATTTAGCGCGAAGGCAGGTATGCTCAGGCATATATGACATGTTGGAGCAAGAATCGTTCAATTGCGCTGTAATAGGCTTCAATCGTATCCGGTCTGCGCCATCCGTGTCCTTCGCCTTCGTACAGGTGATATTCATGTGGAATACCACGTCGCTTCAGCGATGCCACGATCAAATCGGATTGATCTTGCGGGACTACGACATCGTCGGTCCCTTGGAATACGATCAGCGGATCAACGATTTCGTCGGCGTGGAAAAGGGGTGATCTTTGCCGATACAAATCCGCAGCCTCGGGCAATTCGCCTAATAGCCAATATGTATAGCGTTCTTCGAATTTGTGCGTATCCATCAGGAGACCAAATTGATTGGAGACGCCGTAGGAACAGATGCCCGCCCTATAAAAACCGGGGTGTTCGACCAGCGACTGCAAGACAGTGAATCCGCCGGCGCTGCCTCCCATGATGACGGTTTTGGAGCGGTCGATTCGCCCAGCCTCCGCCAAATGATTGACGCCGCTGATCGAATCAATAACATCGTATACGCCCCAATTGCCGCGATGCATGTCCATGTACGCTTTGCCGTAGCCGGTGCTTCCGCGATGATTGACCTGCAAAACCGCGTAGCCCCTGGTAGTGAAAAACTGAACCTCGCTGTAGTATTCCGCTGTCCTTTGAGACGTGGGACCACCGTGGACGTTGACGATCAAGGGCGGCTTGCCAGCGGGCATGTCCTCTTGCGGCACCGGCTCATAAAACAAGCCATGCACGTCGCCGCCATCGTCGCCTTTCCACGAGATTTTCTGTGCCACAGAAAGCTGGCCGCCTGTCAGGTTTTCGGTCTGGCTCCGGCGTTGGATCGACAAGCGAGATTCCCTGTCCAAGGTGATTACGCGCGGCGGGATCAAAGAGGAAGAGGCGATCATGGCGACCGAATCGCTGTCGCCCGCCGTCGCCAACTGTTCCAGGTGCGTGTATTGCTCGAGGCCCGTGACCAGCCTGTCTTCACGGGATTCCAGATGGTAAGTCCGCAGCGAAAAGAATCCGCAATCGTTTTCCAGGTAAAAGAGCGAGCGGCTGTCACCGCGCCACCCGTACATACGTAGACCTTGCGCCCAAGCCGGCGTACCATGTTCGGCTGCGGTTTCGGTCAACTGAAGATGGGTATGCGTCTCCAGGTCGTACAAATAGATTTGTCCCCAGCCGGTCGCGTCACTGACGTAGGAAAGGTAGCGCCCATCCGGCGAGAATTGCGGCTGGAATATCGCTGTATCGCGGTCGCCCGTCAAGGTCACAATCTCGTCCGCATAGGGCGCGCCGCTGGCGTCATCTCTCAGTCGTATCAAGCGCAATTCGCTGCCATTCCAGGGCATCTGCGGATGATTCCAGGCGATATATGCGATCTGCTCCCCAGCGGGGTGCCATACCGGCTGCATAAGAAAATCGGCGCCGTAAGCCAGCTTGCGCGGGAAGATACTGCCGTCGCTGTCCACCAGCGCCAAACCGTCAATGTGTTCATAACTATGAACATAGACCAGCCATCTGCCGTCCGCGGAAAGAGCGGGCGACGCAAAACTGCCGTATTCCGGCGTGATCGCGCGGGGGGCTCCCCCCGCAAGCGCTTGTTTGTAAAGACGGCCGTCAGCGACGAAATAAGCATGTCCCGCGCCAACGGTGAAGGCGCCTCCGCCGTAACCAACCCGTCCGGCGACATTCAAGCTCATGTCGGTTAAGTCGCGCGGCGCATCACTGCCCCTCTTCGCGAGCAGCACGCCGGTCTTACCGCGGTTTTCCCACCACAGCAAGGCATCGCCGGCGTCGTTCCATTGAACATCACGCAAACTTATGCCGCTGGCAATCGCTTTTCCAGTGATGGGACTAGACCATGTTCCGAAGGCTTGGTTCATAAGAGGTTTCCTCAAGTCAGACCGGAGTGATAACGCGCTTGAACGCAGCGCGCTCTAATGCAAAACGCCCACCTGCGCGGGCATTTTCGTCTAAAACAGTAGTACTTTGGCTGCCATTCGCAGCAAGGCAAAAGATAATGCCCGACGAGCCAATCGTCAAGGTCGAATCGAGCGCTTGGCGATCTATTCCGCCCTGCGTGACTGCGCGTCCCCTACGCAGAGATGGGACGGTAGGACGTGTCAATCGTGCTTATGTAATTCAAGGCAAATTCGCCCAAGCGGCTCTCGGGCTGGAAATCGTCGGAAAGTATCTCGACGATCGTTCCGTTTTCCGCCCAGGCATATAGCTGTTCCGCATTGTCATCGAGCGACATGATGCAGCCAAATGTTGTAGGTTCATATACGCCGCCGCCGCCCAGATAGTTTCCGTTGGGCAGTTGCACAGCGCCGTGGAAACCGTTCATCAGACCGGGCACGACTTCATAGACGCCCATAAACCAGTTCATTCTCCATTGCGCGCAGTTAGTGCCCTCAACCTCGCATAGGGCATAACTACCGCCGTAAGCGACATCGTTGTGCGTCAGGATTTGGAAAATCCCCGGGTACGTAGGCGCCGTTTCGCGTCCGGAAGAAATCGCCCAACTGAAGACCATTTGATCGTATTCGAATGCGACAAGCCACTGGGACTCAATATCAACAACGATGCGTTTGTGAGGCAATGGGTCCTCGGGTATCAAAACATCGCGGGACGGAATCTGAATTGTGTCCCCGACGTTCAAGGCTCTCCAATTGACATTGGGATTTGACTCGTAGATCAGTTGATACGGCAAGCCGTTCTTGCGTCCGATCTTGTAGCCAGTGTCCGTATGTTCAACATAATAGGACTTGGGTAGATGCTGGACGCGCACCACGACGTTGGAATTGTTTGTATTCAAACCTTCTTGCATCTTTTCGATTGCGACAAGGTCATCGATAAAGCGCGCCGTCGCGCCTGTTATCAAGTCCTTGTTCAGGCTCTTGATGAAAGCGCTGAATACGTTCTTGCGCACTGCCAATCCGTTCTCGCCTGCGATCAACCATTCCGCCGCGGTCTTTTGATCCACATGCCAGGAGATCATTTCGTGCATATAGGGATCGTAACCATTCAGGCGAACGTCCCCGGCCAGAAAGGCATGCGCTTCTTCGATAAAGGGCGCGCTGTCCATGACATCCGGCAACAGGGAAATTGTCGGCAATTCAAAGCGCCGCTCCGCCAGCGCTCGGCTCGGATCCTGCAAGAGTTTTTCCATTGCCCCCGAAATATCAAGATGCCTGCCCTGCCTGCCGGGCACGGTCACCAGCTTCCCGCCCGACCATTTGAATCCCGCTTCATAGGGCAAGATATAGATGACCTCCGTCATATCCAGCAGAACGGATTGCGCCTTGCCATAGTCGACGCTCACAACCGGCGCCACTTCGAGGCCGAATGGGATGCCGGCAAGCCCCGCAGCGCGAGCGCTGCCCGCCATAGCCGCGACATCTATCGACAATCCCAATTGATTGGGCGTAGTTTGCCTGATAAGTTCGCCATCTACTGTAAAGTCGATATAGATTTCACCGTCCCATTTGGCTTGAATGGCGGCTTCCGCTTCGGCAGGCGTCAAGTCCCCAACGGGCACGCCAAGAGCAAAAACGTTTGGGAAGATGCGATCGGTAAACACATAACTCCCCACAAAAAATATCAGAATGGCCAGCACCACAACGCCGGTCAACTTGGCGACAGGCTGCCTGCTGGAAAACATCCACATGAGTCCGCGATGGAACACGGTCGCATTCTTCGCTCTGCCAAAGCGCAACCTCTCGGACGCGAATCGTTTGAGCGTCCCCTGGCTGGAGTCAATCGCTGCCTGTCGGCGCCGTTGCCTGGCCAAATGTCGCTCTCGCGCTCGGTTTTCGCCCCGCCAGTTTGCTTTGCGGTCCAGGTCATCCATGTGATCAACCACCCACACTTATATGATTCAGGCTTGACTCTATTTTAGTCAAAGTGCCGAAAGCGGCATAAGAAAATGACTGATAAATCATATGATTCCAAGACAGATCCCTGCCCGGAACAGCAAGGCGAGCGTTTCCAAATCTAAGAAATACATCAAAATTTTTATCTAAAGCGAACTCTGATACTATTTTTACGATCCCAAAGGTACATTAAAGTGAGGTTGCGCAGTTGCATGGGACTGTCCAAACAGAATGCGAGTTTCCGACGATATGCTTGCAAAAGTAGACAAAGGGAAATTCAGGCCGCCGAGCGACGTAATAACGACAGATTCCGGGTTTGTCGTGCGGGTAGAGATAGCGGCCATGAAGGCTAAGGATTTCAAAGTTTCATTGTTGGATCGCAAGCTGGTCATCAGCGGCGCCAGACATTTGCCCGAAGTGAAAACGAGCCGGTCCTTTCACCAGGTTGAGATAGAAACAGGCGAGTTTCGCGTAGAATTCGCGTTGTCCAAACCAGTCGATGCGAAGAAAGTTACGGCGGAATATCAGAACGGAATTATGCAAGTCGAGCTTCCCTATTTGCCACAGCGATCGGTGCAGGTGGTATCTAACGACGTAAAAACAAAGGATTGACGCGGATGGCGTTTTGGAACTACAGACTGAGCGATGCCGATCCTCCCCAAACGAAGATCGACATTCAGCTCGAAGACGAATTGAACGATGAAGGCATGGCAATTGACTTGCCGGAAGAACTGCCGATTCTGCCCTTGCGCGGCATGGTGGTATATCCGCAGACTGCGATACCCTTAACTGTCGGGCAAGAGCGCAGTATTCAGTTGGTCGATGATGTGGTGGCGGGAACGCGCATGGTCGGGCTGGTGGCTTCAAAAGATCCCAGCCTGGGAACGCCGGGACCCGATCAAGTACAGACGGTTGGCACGCTGGCGACTATCCACCGACTTTTCCGTACGCCCGATGGCACGGTACGGCTCTTGATACAAGGCCTGCAGCGGATTAAGATCGACGAATTCATCAGCACGACGCCCTATCTCAAAGCCCGCGTCACGCGCATTCCCGAGGACGAGGTTGTCTTCGCCGACGATATCGAGATGGAAGCGATGGTGCGCAGCATCGTCGACCGATTTTCGTCTTTGGCCGAACTTGTGCCGAGCATCCCGCAGGAACTTGTCAGCAACGCGCTCAACGTGGAAGATCCCCTGCAGTTGGTTTATTCAATCGCGACCTATGTCCGGATTGACATTGACGATGCGCAGTTGCTGCTGGAAATGAATAACGTAGGTGACAAGATCCGACATCTGTTGAAGCTGTTGACGAAAGAACATGAGGTTCTGTCGCTTGGCCGCAAAATCCAGGAAGACGCGCAGCAGGAAATGGAAAAATCGCAGCGAGACTATTACCTGCGCGAACAGATGAAAGCGATTCGACGCGAACTGGAAGAGGATGATGATCAGCAGGAAATTGAGAAGTTCCGAGGGTTGATCGAAGCCGCAAATATGCCGGAAGAGGCGCGGACAGAAGCCGAACGTGAACTAAACCGCCTGTCGAAACTGTCCGTTTCGGCGGCGGAGTATGGCGTAATCCGCACCTATCTCGATTGGATATGCAGCATGCCCTGGGACAAGCGCACAGAGGACAAGCTGGACATCGCGCACGCTAGAGAAGTGCTAGACGAAGATCATTATGGTTTGACCGATGTCAAAGAGCGAATTCTCGAGTTTCTGGCGGTACGGAAACTGCGCGCCGAACGCGAAGAAGAATTCGAAGATCGCGATCGCTTCGACCCGGTTCGCCGCGACCGTTCTGGCGCCATATTGCTGTTCGTTGGTCCGCCCGGCGTCGGCAAGACCTCCCTTGGCGCGTCGATCGCGCGCTCCATGGGCCGCAAGTTCATCCGTATGAGCTTGGGCGGCATCCGCGACGAATCGGAGATCCGCGGTTTCCGCCGCACGTATATCGGCGCCATGCCGGGGAGAATCATTCAGACCATCCGGCGCGCCAAATCGCGCAATCCCTTGATCATGCTGGACGAAATCGACAAGCTCGGTCGGGACTTCCGCGGCGACCCGGCCTCCGCCTTGCTCGAAGTGCTGGACCCCGAACAGAATGCCGAATTCCGCGATCACTATCTCGATGTCGCATTCGACTTGAGCGACGTGATGTTCATCACAACAGCGAACTCGCTTGACACCATACCCGGTCCCTTGCGTGATCGCATGGAGGTCATTCAGCTAAGTGGCTACACCGAACTTGAAAAACGCGCCATCGCCTCGCAGTATCTGGTGCCGAGGCAGAGACGTGAAAATGGTTTGCACAGCAGTGAGTTGGATTTCACTGACGAAGCGCTGCTGCAGATCATCCGCGATTACACGCGCGAAGCCGGCGTAAGACACCTGGAGCGGGAAATCGGCAAGGCAGCGCGCAAAGTTGTGACGCAAATCGCCGAGCAAGAGACCGAATCCCTCACAGTGGACACAGAAGCGCTGAAAGACCTGCTGGGAAAGCCGCGCTATGGACATCGCAGTGAAATGCAAGACCGGACCGATGTGCCCGGTGTGGCTACCGGGCTTGCCTGGACGCCGATCGGCGGCGATGTGCTTTTCATTGAAGCAACGAAAATGAAGGGTGGCAAGGGTTTCCAATACACGGGCCAATTGGGCGATATCATGCAAGAAAGCGCAAAAATCGCTTACAGCTTTACCCGGTCCAGGGCGGCGGACCTGCAAGTAGATCCCGCGTTTTACGACCAATACGATATCCACCTGCATGTTCCCTCGGGAGCGGTGCCCAAAGACGGACCAAGCGCGGGTGTAACCATGGCTACAGCTCTGGCATCTCTTTTGACAGGCCGTACAGCCAAGAGCAATATCGCCATGACCGGCGAATTGACCCTGAGCGGTCAAATATTGCCGGTGGGCGGGATCAAAGACAAGGTGCTGGCCGCGCATCGGCTTGGCGCGGATACTATCATCTTGCCCAGCAAAAACGAGAATGACCTTGACGATGTGCCGGAAGATGTCCGTGGCGAACTGACTTTTGTTCTGGTCGAGCACCTCGATGAAGTGCTGCCCGTAGCGCTAGACGACTACCAATATTTGGGTCAAGACGGGCAAATCCCGCAGTAGGGGCTCGCGGGCTCCGTTTGGCGCCGCCAAGCCGGCAAGTCTTGACAGACCGTGTTGAACGCGGCGACTGTGTTGTCATTTTTTAGCGGAGTGCGGGAAACTTGGAGACAGGCAACTGGGAGGGTATCGCGCCCCATGCCCTTAATCGAAATTGACACAGGCGCCATATTACACTACGAGGATACTGACCCATCGGGCGGCCAGACGCCGGTTATTCTGATTCACGGCATGTTGGGCACGGCGCGCGCTCATCTAGGCCACGTGATCGATTGGCTGGCCGCGCAGGGTTTCCGAGCTATCGGCTTGACGCTGCGCGGCTACGGGGAGTCCCTGCCCAAGCCGCGAGATTTCCCGCAGAACTTTTATCATCGCGACTGCGATGATTTGCTGGCTTTTATGGATGCCATCGGTCTTCCTCAAGCGCATCTTCTTGGCTATTCCGATGGCGGCGAAGTGGCGCTGATCGCGGCCGGTAAGGCGCCAGACCGCGTCGCCTCCTGCATAGCGATCGGCGCGATAGGCAACTTCGGTCCGGAGTTGCGAAGCGTCTTTCAACGCAGCTATCCGGGAGACTGGATCACCGAAGAAGACAAAGTCCTGCACGGCTTTTCTGACGCGGCGAAGTTCACCGGCGCCTGGGTGCGGGCGATGACCCGCATGATTGACGCTGGCGGCGACATTAGCCTGAGCATCGCGAGCAACATCACTTGTCCCCTGATCATCATGTTGGGTGAATCCGACAAGCTGAATCCCTTACATAATGGCCAGCGATTCGTAGACCGGGTAAAGCGCGGTCGTTTGGAAGCGTTTCCTTGCGGCCACGCTGTGCACGACCAAGCGCGCGAACAGTTCTATGAAATGACCTTACAACACTTGCTGGATGCTTCCACCGGTCAAGCTAGATAGCCGGTTAGGGCAATCGCTTCAAAATCATAGTCCATCAATATACCGGAAATTCAAACTAAAATACAACCACAGAGGACACCGAGACCGCCGAGAAAAGCCATTCAAAATGAAAATTGCGTCCTTATTTCTACATACGGTCTTGAGCGACAAGGCTCTATCCCCTTTAGGTACGCGAATTCAGAGGAGTTTTGCCTTATAATAAAACTTAAGCTCGGTGCCCTCGGTGGTTAAGAAAATTTGAAGCGATTGCCCTGGATAGCCGGTCGATCTCACTTTGGAATAGAAAGGTTCGCGTGCTAAACTTAGTTCGCCTTTTCAGCGAGTAAGCGCGTGCGATGCCTATGTCACTGCGGCAGGATGTTTCGGCTGCTTCCCTAAATATGGCCGCTTGGAAAGCCAATCCGATCGTCTACGAAATCAACACTTGGGTCTGGTTGCGTGACCTGAGCGGCAAATACGGTTACGAAATCAATCTCTTGAATGTGCCGAAGGCGGAGCTAGACGACCTTGCTTCCTGGGGCTTTGATGCCGTTTGGCTCATGGGCGTATGGCGTCGTGGTCAAGCCACACGGCTAAGCGCATTGAATTATCTGCATGAATATCAGTTCGCTTTGCCGGATGTTACGGAAGCGGACGTCCCCGGCTCCGCATACGCGATCCATGACTATCAAGTGGAAGAGGAGCTAGGCGGGCGTCATGGGCTTGCGGCTTTTCGGCAGCGCTTGGCAGCGCGGGGCATCAAGCTGGTTCTCGACTATGTTCCCAACCACGTTGCTACTGACCACAGTTGGATCCACAGCCATCCTGAGTTTTTTCTACAGGGCAGCACTTCTGAGTTGGAGTCTCGTAGCGAGGACTTCTTCCTTGCAAACACGGTAAACGGCGACAGAGTGATCGCTCGTGGCCGTGACCCTTACTTCCCCTCGTGGATAGACACCGCACAGCTTAATGCCTTCAGCCCGGGCCTGCGACAGGCCGCGATAGAAACGCTCATCGATATCGGCAATCAATGCGACGGCGTACGTTGCGACATGGCGATGCTCATGATGAACAGCGTCTTCTCGGAAACTTGGGGCGCTCGCGCAGGATCACGTCTCGCCTGTGAATTCTGGACCGAGATCATCCCTGCGGTTCGCAGCGCGCGCCCTCAGATGCTCTTTATGGCAGAAGTTTACTGGGATCTCGAACAGGAAATGCAAACTCAAGGTTTTGATTACACCTACGACAAGCGTTTATACGATCGCGTGATTGACAATGATATCCCCGCCATTCGAGCGCACCTGAGCGCGGATCCCCTCTTTCAACGGTCACATATTCGCTTCATTGAAAACCACGACGAAGAGCGTGCCGCATCTGTCCTGGGAAGCGACCGTCAACGGGTTGCAGCGGCGCTGATCTGCACCTTGCCGGGGGCTGTACTTCTGCATGAAGGTCAACTGACAGGACACAGCGTGAAACTGCCTGTGCAAATCAATCGCCGGCCTCCGCAGCCGGAAGACCCGTTGTTGGAGCGGTTCTACCGCAGGCTGCTGGGTGAGACTCGTCATACGCTTTACCGCCTGGGTCATTGGCAGTTGATCGAAACCTGCCCGGCGCGGGAAGGCGATCATGCATGCGACAGTCTGATCGCGTATACATGGGAATATGAGCTTGAACGGCGGCTGATCACAATCAATCTCGCCGAAACTTGGTCGCGCAGTCGCTTGGATCTGTCTCACTGGGCGCTGCCTGATGGCTGTAGTTTGCAACTCTACGATGTTCTCACCGAAAGCCATAGCGAAAAACCGATTGACGATAGGGCTGGCAATTCTATTTTTCTGGAGATCCCGCCCCAAAGCGCGCATATATTTCGCATCGTCGTCCGGAAGAGCGGTCGCTGCCGCGCGCCGAACGAATACGACCATCCAATACAGCTACCTGACGCGACCGCCAAGGATTAGCAATGACTGGCCAGCGACAAAGGAATACAGGTTTTCGGCTTTGGCTCGTCTTGCTTGGCATTGCGCTATTCTTCTGGTTGGGCAGAGAAGACAACGAAGTCCTGGGGGTCACGACGCTCGGGTTGATTCTAGCCGGCACATCTGTTTGGTGGCTCATTTTCCTGCGACGCCGCTTAGACACAGCAAGCGGAAAGCTCTATGTACATTTGGGAATACTCGGCGGGATATGCGTCGGCGCGCTTTCGAGCTTTTTCGCAGCTTTGCTCATGCTTCTTAAGGATCTGCGACATGGCCATATCTTTCCAGATTATCCGCCGGAGCTGATAATCGCGACGCTGGAACGGCTGCCGGCCTGGTCCTTGGCAGGTGGATTGATCGGTCTTGGATTGAGCCTGCTCTTCAGGGTGTGCGTTGGCGCCCGGGGGCGCAAACCATAACCGCCCCCACGCTCCGCCGCGCCGGAATCCGTCGTCTCCAGACATTTCGCGAACTACCCCATCTATCACAAGGGCGGGCCAATTCAAAACAAGACCGATTGCCCGCTTTAAGCTACAATGGTGACACCGTACTCAGGCAAACAGGTAAGGGACGCCCTCACCAATGGCAGAATTCATCCTTTCGCTAGACCAAGGCACCACCTCCTCGCGCGCGATCGTATTCGATCGCGAAGGCAACAGCGTCCGCAGCGCGCAGCAGGAGTTCAGGCAGATTTATCCCAGACCGGGCTGGGTCGAGCACGACGCGAATGAAATATGGGCGTCACAGTTCAAAGTGGCGCAAGATGTCGTCGACGATCCAGGGTCGATAGCCGCGATCGGCATCACCAATCAGCGTGAGACAACGATAATCTGGGACAGGCAAACCGGTGAGCCCATCCATAACGCCATAGTCTGGCAAGACCGCCGTACCGCCGCGCTTTGCGATGAATTAAAGGCTGAGGGATTCGACCGGACCATTCTGCAGCATACCGGCTTGGTCACGGACGCCTATTTTTCCGGGACTAAAGTCAAGTGGCTGCTGGACAACGTCGCCGACGCGCGCGAACGAGCGGCCGCTGGCGAATTAGCCTTTGGCACCGTCGACAGCTTTCTGGTTTGGAGACTGACGGGTGGACGCGCGCATATCACCGACGTCAGCAACGCGGCGAGAACAATGCTTTTTGATATTCAAGCCGGGGATTGGTCGAATGCCATCTTGGATCGGCTGGATATCCCGCGCGCCCTCTTGCCGGAAGTTCGACCCAGCAGCCAGGTCTATGGCGAGACCGATGCCAGTTGCTTTGGCAAAGCGATAGAGATCGCCGGTATAGCTGGCGATCAGCAGGCCGCGACCTTCGGCCAGGCCGCCTATGACGCGGGCATGGCGAAAAATACTTACGGCACTGGCTGCTTCATGTTGATGAATACCGGCGCGCATCCACAGCGATCCTCCAACAATCTGTTGAGTACCATTGCCTGGCAAATCGCTGATCAGCCCATACAGTATGCGCTGGAGGGAAGCATATTTGTCGCGGGCGCGGCGGTGCAGTGGCTGCGCGACGAGATGCGCATGATCGGCTCTGCCGCGGAAAGCGAAGCCATCGCAGCGAGCATCGACTCTAGCGACGGCGTTTACATGGTACCGGCATTTGTCGGCTTGGGCGCGCCCTACTGGGACCAATACGCGCGCGGCGCAATCGTCGGTTTAACGCGTGGCAGTGGCAAGGCGCAGATCGTGCGCGCGACATTGGAGTCCATAGCCTATCAAACGCGCGATGTCGTCGCAGCCATGTCGGCAGACTCAGGACTGGCTCTGGAAGCGCTGCGCGTCGATGGCGGCGCAGTCGCCAACAATTTCTTGATGCAATTCCAGGCAGATATTCTTGGCGTCCCGGTGGAGCGCCCGCGAGTTACCGAAACTACGGCGCTCGGCGCCGCTTATCTTGCCGGCTTGGCGACCGGCATTTGGAAATCGCAAGACGAGATCGCAACGCAATGGCAACTGGAAAAAACCTTTGAACCGCGGATGCCCGCCGACCAACGCGACGCGCTCTATGCCGGATGGCAAGCCGCTGTGGAAAGAGCGCGGGCTTGGGCGGATGAATAAACCGGTCATGATCATCGACATGCTCCGAGGGTTCATGGGCAGTCCCGCTACGCCTGGTGGACAGGCTCTATGCTGACATTTGTCTTGAAGCGCTTGACATTTTCTATTCCCGTGTTGCTGGGCATCCTGGTGGTCACATTTATGTTGGCGCGCGCCATCCCTGGCGATCCCTGCATAGCGGTGCTGGGCGAACGCGCCTCGAAGGAAGTCTGTGAGTCGTTCTTCCGGCGCAACGGACTGGATCAACCGCTTCCGATCCAGTTTCTCGTGTACCTGCGCAATTTTTCGCAGGGCGACCTGGGTGATTCGATGCGCTTTCACCGGCCGGTCATGGAGCTCTTGGTTGAACGCTTGCCGACTACCGTGGAGTTGGGCTTGTTTGCGCTGCTCTTCGCCATCACTGTCGGCGTACCGCTTGGCGTTCTCAGCGCCTATCGACACAAGTCGATCCTGGATGTTGGCACGATGGTGGGAGCCAATATCGGCGTTTCGATGCCGGTATTTTGGCTGGGGTTAATGCTCGCCTATCTGTTCGCTGTATTGCTCAAAGATACGCCCTTGGCGCTGCCGCCCTCGGGCCGATTGACGCCGGGCGCCAATCCGCTGCCCTTTTACGAGTACATGGGATGGGTGACGGGGGGCGAGGAACCGGCAGGCATTCTGATATTCTTGTCGCGCATCAATACGCTTAATGCCGTGCTCACGCTCAATGGCGAGCTATTTGTGGATGCCATCCGCCATTTGATTTTGCCCGCTGTCGCGGTGGGCACGATTCCCTTGGCCATCATCGCGCGCATGAGCCGCTCCAGCGTCCTGGAAGTGCTCAACCAGGACTACGTGCGGACGGCGCGCGCCAAGGGCTTGCGAGAACGCAGCGTCGTTGGCAAACACGCCCTGAAGAACGCCATGCTACCGGTCATAACCGTGATCGGCTTGAATTTTGGTCTGGTGATCAGCGGGGCGGTACTCACCGAGACGATCTTCAGCTTGACCGGCGTCGGACGCACGCTTGTCGACAGCATCACTTCGCGGGATTACACGCTCGTGCAAGGATTCACCGTCGTTATTGCGGCTGGATTCGTCATCATCAATATGGTGGTAGACATCATGTATGGCTATTTGGATCCACGCATCCGCTTCAACTGATCATTTTTCGCAGGACAAAATATATGGCAAACGCCGAACCCGCCAGCCTTAGTCCGACCGACCGCTATCGCTCGTCCAATTTGTGGCTGGAAGCGCTGCGCAACCTTTTGCGCAACCCCTCAGCGCTCCTAGGCATGGTTATCATCGGCCTGCTGGTATTGACGGCTCTCGCGGCGCCGATTATCGCGACGCATGATCCGATCAAAACCATGATTGGCGTCCCGGGCGAGACCGGGCGTCTGCCCAGCAAGCCACCCTGCATTCCCTTGTTCGGCTGTGAAGAACCCATCCACATCCTGGGATTGGACCTAAATGCGCGCGATCTATACAGTCGCGTCATTTATGGCACGCGAACGTCTCTGTCAGTCGGGATCATCACGATCAGCCTGTCAATCATCGCCGGCACAGCCCTGGGCATCACCGCCGGATTCCTGGGCGGTACAGTTGACAATGTGATCATGCGTTTGATGGACGTGGTCCTGGCTTTTCCCGCATTGCTGCTGGCGATATCGATCGTGACGATCCTGGGACCGGGCTTGACCAACGCGCTTTTGGGCATCACGATCACCTTTATTCCGCAATACGCCCGGCTGTCGCGCGCCAGCGTTTTGTCAATCAAAGAGCAGGAATTCGTAATCGCTGAACAAGCGCTGGGCGCGAGCCCGCTGCGCATCGTTCTAGGGCATATTCTGCCCAATTCGATCACGCCTATCGTTGTGCAGGGCACCCTAGGCGTCGGCACCGCCATCCTGGACGCGGCGGCGCTCTCGTTCCTTGGTTTGGGCGCGCAGCCGCCAACGCCGGAGTGGGGACAGATCCTGAGCGAGTCCCGCAACTACCTGTTTACATCGCCGCACCTGGTCTTCTTCCCGGGCATCGCCATCATGATTACCGTGCTCGGCTTCAATTTACTGGGCGACGGCATGCGCGACGCGCTGGATCCGCGCCTGAATCGAAACTAAGTCTTCCGAAACGTTTTCAGAAGAAAAGCGCCGGACATTATGCCCGGCGCTTTTGCTTTACTTTTGCTGCAGTTACATGCCTAGCACTGATCGGCATTGATGAACTGCTGGAAGATGGACTTATAGATGGCAAAGGCTTGGCCGGTGCCGGTGTGGTTGGGGCTGGCGCAGTCGGCAGGGGCTTGCCAGGATACAACTACGTCGTTGGCATCGAGGCTGGAGCCGTCGTGGAAGAGGACGCCTTCGCGCAGGTTGAACGTCCAGACCAAACCATCGTCCGAGACTGACCAGGTTTCCGCCAAGCCAGGTATCACATCAACGCCGCCGCGTTCGAAATCGAGCAGCGCTTCGCTCACCTGATGACAGGCGCGGAAAGTCTCGCCATCCCAGGTATCGTTGCAGTAGAGCGAGATCGGCTCGGCATTTTGCATGTAGATGACATTGTCGTCCTCAGGATCTTCAATCCGCGAGAATTCTTCCGTGCCATCGAGCAAGCCTGGATGGACGCCAATCATGCGCACTTGCCAGACATCAGCCGCGCCGGCATGGCCGAATGGCACCCAGGGCACATGTTCAGCCATGGCATCAGCGACTTGCCTAAAGTATCCCATACGCTCTTCGGGGTCGAGGACTTGCGATGCAGCGACCAGCGGCTCGTAGAGCGCGGGATTGGGAACACCCAATTGTGTATTGTTGGGACCAAAGCAGCAACTGTAAAAGTTGGAGGCGTCAGGGAAATCGGCATGCCAGCCGAGGATATGCAGCGGCTCGTTACCGGCGTTGGCTGAGGCGAGGAAAGTACCGGATTCAACCACTTGAACATCGGCGATGACGCCGATATCCGCGAGTTGAGCAGCGACATCGTTGGCGATGATGCCCGGGTTGGGCAAGTAGCCGCGGACGACATCGCGCCAGGTCAGGGTCAGAGCGCGGTCTTCGCCTGTGCGGGTATCGACCAGGGAATCCAGCGGCAGTTCAAAGCCGAGGTCGGCGGCGGCTTCTTCCAGCAGGGCTTTGGCCGCGTCTTGGTCGAAGCCGGGCACGCCACCTTCGGAAACATGGCCGAAGACGGCAGGCGGCGCGAAGTCGGGCGTCAAGGGCGAGCCGGGCGGGAAGAAGTTATCGACGATGCGCTGGCGGTCGATGCCCATGGCGATAGCTTTGCGGACGCGCACATCGTTGAGCGGCTCGAAATAGTTGCTCATGGCGACATAGACGCCGGTCAAGGGCGGGATATCGATCAAGTTGAAATTGGGGTCGTCGCGGAAGACGGGGATGTCATGCGGGTTGGCGAATTTCATGCCATCAATGGTGCCGGCGCGGAGCTCGGTGGCGCGGGCGGCAGCTTCGGAATTCCAGCGCAAGATGACGGTCTGCTCAATGGAGGGCTCGCCCCAATAATCATCGTAGCGCTCGAAGACGATCTCGTTGCCTTGATCCCAGTTGACCAACTTCAAAGGACCCGTGCCGATGGCATGGGTCAACAAATCCCCTTCGCCACCCGTGGCGTTGACGTATTCGGCGGGATGTATTGACAGGCCGAGGCTGGCGACTTTTTGTTCGAAGAGCGCGTCCGTGTTGCAAAGCGTGATTACAACGGTGAGTTCGTCAACAGCTTCAACCGACTTAAGGTTGCCACCGTAGTCGCAATCCGCAGCCGCGAAGCTCAACATGTCCTGAGCCTGCGCCACAGGCGCAATTAGGAACAGCGCCATGACCAACAGGACTCCAAAGAGCGTGGATAAGCGATAGTGCTTTTTCATCTATATTCCTCCGTAGTTTCTCGATTCGGATAAGATCACAACTGCCTAGCTCACAGGCAGGTAGCATCTATTGTAGACTATCCGCTGCGGATAACCAAACAGTCCTCGTCCCGGACAGGGCAATCGCTTCAAAATCATAGTCCATCAATATATCGCCAATTCAAACCAAAATATAACCACAGAGGCACAGAGGGCACAGAGAAAAGTCATTCTAAATGAAAATTGCG
>DAOULD010000177.1:0-3128 GCA_034420635.1 Anaerolineae bacterium
CAGCCCCGAAAACCCATGGGGGACAGGCACCAGCGGCTATGGCGTGGTCGAAGCGGTAGGCGCGGGCGTAACGCGCTTCGCCGTCGGCGATACTGTGGTCGGGCTGATGGACATACGCGAAACCAATGTTGTGCATGAAGACTGGCTCTGGGATCCAGGCGAACTCGATCCCCTGATCGCGCTGTGCATGGAGCCGGCACAAGTATCCATTCACTGCGTCCGCGATTCCAAGATTCGCTATGGCGACCGCGTCGCTGTCATCGGGCTGGGCGCGCTCGGTCTGCTGGCGGTGAGCATCGCCAAAGCGGCTGGCGCGGAATCCCTAATCGCCGTAGACTTTTTGCCACAGCGCCGGGCTATGGCGCGCCAATATGGGGCGGATCATACCCTCGACCCCAGCGACGGCGATGTTGCTTTGGCTATTCGTGATTTGACCGGCGACATGGGCGTCGATGTCTGTATTGAGTTGACCGGCGTTTACCCGGGCTTGAGTACCGCCATCTCCAGCGTGCGCTTCAACGGGACGATTTGCTCCGCTGGCTTCTACCAGGGTGAAGCGCACGACCTCTTTCTAGGCAGAGAATGGCATATGAACAACCTCACGATGATCGTGCCGAATGGCTGCGGCGGCTGGCACGAAACGCGGGGTTACCCGCATTGGAACAACCGTCGCGTCGGCGATACCATCCTGTCGATGATGCGGCAGGACAGACTGAAAGCTCAGGGCCTCATCAACCGCGTTTATGAGAGCCTGGACGATGCGACTAACGTCTTCCACCACATCATCGAAGACCCCAATGCGCTTATCAAGTTCGCGGTGGATTTGCGCAGCTAGCAGCGAGTCTAAAACTTGACGCCACCTTGCGTCAAGCCTTCGACAAATCGGCGCTGCAAAGCCAGGAAAAGAACCAGCACCGGCGCCACCATCATAAAGGCGCCGGCGTTGGTCAGCGCCCAATCGCGGCCAAAGCGGTCGGTGAATTTGAAGTAACTCGTCGTCACCGGAAACATCTCCGGGTTATGTGTGAAGATAACCGCCACCTGAAATTCGCTCCAGACGCCCAAGCCCACTACCAAGCCGACGGTCAAGAAGCCGGGCCAGGCCAAGGGCACAATGACCTTGAGCAGCACCTGCAGCTCATTGGCGCCGTCAACACGAGCGGCGTCTTCCAGTTCAACAGGCAGACTTATGAGATAGGAGCGCAAGAGAAAAATTGAAAAGGGCGCGTTGAATGCCGTATAAATGAGAATGAGTCCGTGATAGGTATTCAGGAATCCAAGTTGCCGCCACATAAAAAATAGGGGAACGAGGTAAAGCCATATCGGCACGGTAGAAGCCACCAGCAAATAAATCATGACGAAATTGGCGCCTGGCGGATTCTTGCGCGCCAGGCTGTAAGCAGCCAAGCCACAAAAGACCAGCGCCAGCGAGACGGTACCCACGACATAAATGACGCTGTTTTTGAAAGTGCGCTCAAATTCGCCTTGTTCCCATGCCCGGCCGAAATTCTCCAAACGCCACTCTCGCGGCAAACCCAGCGGATTCAATCCCATTTCCGCGTTGGACTTGAATGAGTTGACGCCGAGTAAAACCACCGGACCCAGCGAAAACAAGACCAAGAGGGACAAGAAAATGTGATTGAAGACCGTGCTCTCTCGCTGTTTACGGAAGATAAACAGCTCGCGCTTGGCAATCATATATCCCATCCTCTCTTGCGCAGAAAGGCAAAGCCGCCAACAACCAAACTAGCGAAGAGGCAAATCGTCATGCCCTGCGCGGCGGCGTAACCGGCTTCAAAACGTTGAAACGCATTCTTGTATATGTCAATTGCGATTACCTCGGTGGCGCCCGCGGGACCGCCCCCCGTCAAAATAAAGACGTAATCAAATACGAGGAATGCCCAGATCATCACCATCATCATCATAAATAGCACGACGGGCCTGATGCCTGGCAAGGTGACATGCCAGAATTCCTGCCAGCGATTCGCGCCATCAACCTTCGCCGCGTCATAAAGCACCGGGTCAATTCCCTGCATGGCGGTCAGGAAGAGCACCATTAGGAATCCCCAGAACTGCCAATTGTCCGCGAAGGCGATCGCCCATAGCGCCGTGTCCGACTGGCCGAGCAAGGCTTTGTCATAGCCGACAAGCGTGGGCAAGCCAAAACGGGGATTGTAAAGATAACGCCAAATCGTCGCGGTCACGATGCTGGGCAGGATAAATGGCATGAATAGCGCCGTCCGATATATCATCGCCCCGCGCTTGACCTTTGCCAGCAGGCTGGCGCCAAAAAGGGCAAACGAAAAGGGAACGATCATACGGAAAATCATCCACTGTATGTTTCTCGATAGCGCATCGATATAACTCTGATCTTCGAAGAACATCTCTTCGAAATTGCGCAGGCCGATGAATTTGGCCTCGCCAATGCCGGACCAATCGGTGAACGAATAATAGACGCCCTGCATCGCTGGAATCACAACGACAAAAGCGTGCAAACCAAGAATCGGGATCAGAAAAAGCCAAGGCACAATATAGTAGCGCATCAGGCGATAGCGCGTCCATTTCCTCTTCCGCTTGGACTTTCTGCCCGTCGGATTCGGCCTCTGGACAGACCGGCTGTCAAGAGGCGCCGCGGTATCCGCTGCCATACAGACAATCCTCAGATATTCGGGGTTGGTCACTCAATAGTAGAAGCAAACGAATTGACGGCAATGGCGGTCATTTCATTTGCAAGACAAACCGGTGTCCCAGCCGAGTTTGCGCTGGAACACCGGATAGCGATGACCTTATCGCGCAGGAATCGGCGGGATCAGACCCTCAGCGAATTCTTCTTCGAATTCCTTCTGCATGCCAGCGAGGTAATCCTCCACTGAAAGCTGATCATCGTAAACACGCGTGATCTGCTCCCAGAGCCAGACATTGGTGCGGGCGGGCCAGAAGCTCCAGCTGGTGTATCCATAGTTGCCGGCGGCTGACGCCTGACCGAATTCTTGATACAGGCGCGCCTCACGCGGGTCGGCATTGGCGAAGACATCGCCCTCGTAAATCAATGGCGCGGGCGCGTTGCCGCAGACGCCGTGAGATTCCGCCTGATAGCTCGTGCTGTAATAGTGATCCAGCACCGCCGC
>DAOULD010000178.1:0-19046 GCA_034420635.1 Anaerolineae bacterium
CTGGTACAACCGCCAGCGCCGGCATTCCGCACTGGACTATCTCAGTCCGGTGGAGTACGAGTTGCGTGCCGTTTAGACAAAACCTGTGTCCACTTTTTCGGGTGAAGATCAACCCTCTGCGCCTCTGTGGTGAATAAAAAATGTACACCCCCTACCCCCCCCCATGTATACATACTGTATCTATACTGTTGCCAAAATAGGGGGCAAAATGAGGGCAAAATGAGGGCATCTTCCCAGCATTTGAGGACACATTGCGCTTCGCTGACGAAGGCGCGATATGCTAAACTCAACCTGAGAACGAAACTTAACGCTAGCAGCGAATAACCCATCAACAGTTTCCGGAGCCAGGTAGCCGAAAGTGCAAGCCATGTCTGCGCAACAAATGAACGATTTGGGGGATCCACGGCCAGACGAAGGTTTTGACGAAGCGAGTCTCGCCGCCTTTCTAGCCGGCAAGCTGGCAGGCGCGGATCAGCCGATGACTGTGCGGCAATTCACGGGCGGCATGGCAAATCTGACCTATTTGCTGCGTTTCGGCGACGCACAGGAATACGTTCTCCGGCGGCCGCCGATAGGCCATTATGCCCCGACAGCGCATGATATGTCCCGCGAATACCGGGTGCTTTCGGCACTCTATCCCGTTTTCCGCTTTGCGCCGCGCATCTACCTGTACGTTGAAGACGCGGGTGTCATGGGCGCCCCTTTTCTTATCATGGAGCGACGGAAAGGGGTCGTCGTACGTCGCGCCATGCCCCCGAGCTTCGCCGCTATGCCAAATGCGGCCCGCCTGCTTAGCGAAGCGCTGGTGGATGTACTGGTCCAGTTCCATGCTGTCGATTACGACTCAATCGGTCTTTCGGAACTTGGTAGACCGGCGGGTTTTATCGGCCGTCAAGTAGAAGGCTGGTACCGGCGCTGGAACGCGGCAAAACTTGAAGACAGTTCCGTCGTCGAGGAGCTCTATGCCTGGCTCGTCGAAAACATGCCGGAATCGCCTTCCCCTACCTTGGTGCACAATGATTACAAGCTGGACAACACAATCTTCGCTCCTGATGATCCATCCACGATGAGGGCGCTATTGGATTGGGATATGTGCACGCTTGGCGATCCCTTGCTTGATTTGGCGACATTACTGACATACTGGACCGAGCCCGGCGATCCGGAACATCTCTTGCAGTTGACGCCGATGCCGACCGGGGACTACGGTTTTCTCACCAGGAAGCGGATCATCGCCAGATATGCCGAACGCAGCGGCCGCGATGTGGGAGATATTCGCTTTTATCAGGCTTTGGCGCACTTCAGATGGATGGTCTTCATGCAGCAGATGCACTTTCGCTATGTCCAGGGAGTGACCAAGGACCATCGCTTCAAGCGCTTGGATGAAACAGCTGCGCTGTTGGCAATAAGCGCGCTGCAAGCCTCGCGTGGTGAGTTCGCCTAGGACGAAGCGTCAAAGGAATTCGATGGTATCGGCTGTTGCGTTCTCGATCTCGGCGTAATGTCCGCGCAAATGGGCATATTCGTCGGGAATGGTCGCGGCGAGTTGATACATGGCTTCGTGAATCATTTGCGAAAGAACTTGGCGCGGTATGCGTTTCTGTCCTTCGGTGCGGAATCGGAATCCTTTTCCAAACACCACCTTTGCGTAAGCGCGGCGGAGGCGCTTCATGCGCGCTTTCCAGTTTTCGGCACCGCAAATGGCTGTGGGAACGATAACAGCATCGGATTTGGTCGCGACGTAAGCCAGTCCATCCTTGCCCGGCTGCAAGCCCCCGGCGTGACGAGTGCCTTCCGGCGCCATCAACACCAGTTGTCCGCTCTGCAGCAGGGCGATAGTTTGCATGAGCGCTTTGCGGTCATAATCGCCACGATGAATTGGGAAATGTCCCCACTGCCGCAGGAACCAGCCCACAACAGGAATCCGGAAGTTTTCGATTTTTGAGAGCGAGATCGTGTAGCGGAAAGGAATGCTGGCCGTCACGACGATTGGATCCAGATAGGATATGTGGTTTATCATGAGCGACGCGCTGCCGTGACGGGGCACATTTTCCAGCCCTTCGACCTCGACCTTGCAAAAGCTGGGAACTGCCGCCCTCAGCATCGGGAGGAGAATTCGCCGGCGCTTGTCATATTCTGGCTGGCGGGCTATGTATTCCTCAATGCTCAATTCGGCGGGCATGCGCAGTTCGTTAGGGATTAGCTATTCTTGCGCTGCTTGCGCTGGCGCCGTTTTCGACGGATTTCCGCCAGTTCATTGGCTGGGGTCATCATCGCGTCGACCTCGCTTTGGTCCAGTTGATACCAGGCGCCCTTGCGCAAGGTGCCCAATCCGAGTTGCCCGATGTGCGTGCGAACCAAGCGAATCACCGGATGACCCAGGACAGAAGCGACCCGGCGGATCTGGCGCTTGCGTCCTTCGACCATGACAATTCGCAAGGTGCTGGATCGTCTGTTGGATTCCAATACCCTGGCAGAGCAGGCGGCGGTACGGCTGTTGTCCAGCCAGATGCCAGCTTCCCATTTTTCCGTCGTTTCGCGCCGAACTCTGCCCTTGACCGTGACCTTGTAAGTTTTGGTGTGTTCAAATCGCGGATGCGTCACTTTGTTGGCCAGTTTCCCGTCGTTGGTCAGGATCATCAAGCCCTCGCTGTCGGCGTCAAGGCGCCCGATGGTGAAGAGATGCCCAGGCAAATCTATCAGTTCGCGTATATTGGGACGGCTATCGTCAGGTGGCGATTCGTTTGTCGAGAGCACGCCTTTTGGCTTGTTTACGACGATATAGAGTGGATCGAATGCGCCTCCGATGCGTTCCCCGTCCACCAGGATGATATCCTTCTGTGGATCCGCTTTAGCCCCAAGTTCGATCACCTTGCCATTAACCTGCACACGGCCCGCTCGGATAATTTCTTCGCATTTACGGCGCGACCCGATATCGGCTTGAGCCATTATTTTCTGCACACGTTCAAATGTCATGCTGGATTGTCTTCGCTTGTGTTATGGAGACGCGCTGATGGAGAGATCATAGGAAACTCGCTCGCTAGCGACTAGGGTTAATCGACGTAATTAGACTCATAAGCCGATGCAGGCGGAAAGGCGTAGAAGCGCATGCCAAGGGAAACCGTGCTGAACTGTCATTCGGTCGACTTGTCGGTCACAATGAATTGCAGAGGAATCCCCAATAGCAGACGTGTTTGAGCCACCAGGGTAGGCAGCGCAACAACAAGCAGTGTCAACACCAGCATAAAAGGGATGCTCAACAACTCTTGCAGGCTCTCCACGAAGGTGTAGGGACCGTCTCGCGGCGGCCGGATGCGATAGTCCTGGATTTGAAAGACGATGACAAGGATGATCATGGTGAGGCCGGAAATCGCCAAAAGGATCCAGGCTGGATGGCTTGCGGACAATCCATCAATGACATAAGACAGCTTGTCCGAAGCGGCGATCAAGGTATCCAACTGTACAGGCGCGATCTCGGGATGAAACAGCACAGGCAATTGCGATCCAACCGTCAAGATTATCCAGCCCGCGCCGGCCAGCAAGATATCATGAGCGATCCTGAGCAGCAGCTTCAACGAGTTGAAGGATACGACATGTGGATTCTCAATTAACTTGGCCAGCATGTAACCGACCTCTTTGCTCCCCCAGGCATGGCGCAGTGTCTGTGTATAACGGTTTTTGACGGAACGAAAGATGTTGGAACCCGTAGTCGAATCCGCGAGGAAGGGCAGGAAAATGTGCTGCAGTGAAACTTTGCCGCCCGTCGCGAAATATGCCTTGATCAACATGTGCCATTCATCGGCGATAACGTCAGTATCCCAGTTGCCGCTTTGTTCGAGCAGTTTCAGGCTGAGCGAATAGGAGGACATCGGCATCGCCATCCACCAGGGCGCTGCCAGGTAAGCCATCTCAAAGGCTGTGGCATAGGTGTTGATAATGCGCATCAAGGGGTTGACTTGCCATATATTGCCGTGATAACGAATTGGCGCTTGCCAAAAGGTGCGATGCCTGTCCTTGCTCGCGGCGAAGAAATAAGTCAGGGCTGCAAAGTGCTTCGGGTGCCAGCGGGTGTCGGCGTCCATAGTCGTCACGACGATGTTGTCGATATCCAGATTTTCCGGCTCGATTACCTTGTCGAAGTACCATTTGACCGCCCAAGACAGATTGGCGGACTTGCATTGCATTTCGCCGATCAAGCCGCGAGGATGGACCGTGTAATAGACATTGGCAAAATGAGCGGCGTAATGGCGCTGCAGGAAACGCGCTTTGCGATAGCTATTCGGTTCTCCGCCTTCCATTGCCAGGATGATCGAGATTTGCGTTTTCGCGTTGTGTTGCTGCCGGAGATGGTTCAGCGTTCTACTGAGAACCTCCAGTGATTCTTTGTAATTGGGGATGATTACGAGGTGGTGCGCTTCGTCCCAGGCGACGCCAACCTCGTCCTCAATTTCCAGGTACTTTTGATACCAGTCGATCGCTTCCCAGGTATTGACCTTGCGATTGCCCAGGCTGTTGGCGATGCCGGCGAACAAGAACCTGAGCGCGGAATAGAGGGCTACAAATGCAGCCGCCAGCATCAGGGTTAGCGGAAAGGCGACTGCGCTTGCGATTGAGAGCAGCAAAGCCAGCCAGGCGATAAACCCCGGGATTCCGTCCAGAACGCGTTCGGGAATCGGCGGAAGCGGAGCGCCACCCCAAATCGAACGGCCTACTTCGGACGGATAGGGCTGTCGTTGATCGTCGGATGTATAGGGCACAAATATCTTGTCGGCGTATTAGCTGTCCCGAACGCCTAAATCATAGCATACAGCATATTGCCAACAAGCCAAAATCAGGTCCGGGGGATGCCTGGCACGCTGTGGCTCTTAACGCAATCCAGCCAAGCAGGTCAAGACTTGGCGCCCTTGCTGCCCTTTATGCCGCGCTGGCTGGCGACTGATACCAGATTAGTTTGATAGTCATATATGTTGCGGCGTTTTTCCGCGTGCGCTTCGCGCGCCAGGTCCACCAGCCTCTGGACCAGTTGGCTGGGCGACAGGCCTTCTTCCCGCCAGAGATAAAGGGCAAGCGACCCGGGCATCGTGTTTATTTCGTTGAGATAGATCTCGTCTTGCTCAGGTCTCACGAGAAAATCAATGCGCGCTATGCCGCGCCCGTCGACAGCCTGGAAGGCGCGCAGGCTCAGCTGCTGCAAGCGCGTCGTTAGCGCATCGTTGACCGGCGCCGGGATTATCCGCTCGGCGCTTTTCATGCCTTCATCCCCGCGCAGATATTTGTCCTCATAAGACAGGAATTCGTCCCAAGAAAGGGGCTGTTCCAAAGTCGAAGCCTGAAATTCACCGCCGAAGCCAATGACTGAACAATTGATCTCGATACCGTCGGCGATCGCCGGCTCAACCATGATACGCCGGTCGAAATTGGCGGCGATGTCGATACCAGCGCGCAGCAAGGGCAAGGACTCCGCTCGGCTGATTCCGATGCTGGATCCCAGCGTCGCAGGCTTGATGAAAAGAGGAAATGCCAGGCTTTGCTGGATCTCTTCCAGCACTTGATCGGGTTGGTTTAGCCAGCTTTCTCGAGAGAATACGAAGTCTTCGAGAACCGGGACATCAGCTTGACGCAGCACCATCTTGGTCATCGCCTTGTCATTGGTCAGCGCTGAACCCAGCGTGGCGTATCCTACATAAGGTACGTCCGCCAACTCTAGCAAACCCTGGAGACTGCCGTCCTCGCCGTGCGTGCCGTGCAGCGCCGGAAAAGCGACATCAATGCGCTTGACAGCGCTCTTGCTGAATCTGCCCGCCAGAGGATTCACGATGAGGCCATGGTGGCGCGTATCCGGCGATAACAGGCAGGGCGCGACTCCTTCCAATTGCAGCAAGTCCTTGTTTGCAAAATTGTCCAAATCAAGCAGCGGGTCGCCGGTAAACCAGGCGCCGTCGCGGGAGATGTAGACCGGAACAACCTCGTACAGATCTTCGGGAAAGGCTCCCATTATCTGGTGTCCGGTGACGATGGACACATCGTGTTCGACGCTGCGGCCGCCAAAGATGACCGCCACGCATGTTCGCCGGCGATTGCTCATGAGCTCTTCCCGGGTCTTTGCTGAATCGTTGCAGCGCTATGCAAGTTATGGCCAATGATGTCACATAAATCTAAGTAAATGTAGAGGCGAGCGCTCGGTGGAGCGCAATTCGTCCTCAAATGCCCGGAATATGCCCTCATTTGCTGGGAATATGCCCTCATTTTGCCCCCTTTTTGGGAAACAGTATAGATACAGTATGTATACGGGAGGGGGGGGTGGGGGGGGGTACATTTTTAATTCACCACAGAGGCGCAGAGGGCACAGAGAGATTTTTCACCACAGGTCGCGTAGGTCGCGTAGACACAGCCCTTCGACACTGACCGTCAAGACACGAAGGGCACAAAGATTTTGTACTCAAGCGGCGCGTCTAATAGGTATCTGGCAGGTCATTCAGGAATAGCACGGTATCGTTCGCCCTCAGGTTCTGGCGGTACCATGCCACCGATTCCGCCAGCGTTTCATACACTTGCACGCGCGCCATGTCGTATCCGGTTGAGCGAATACCTTCAAATACTGGCTTGGTTTGCTCTTTGCCAATAAGGATGATATCGGTGGCGTATTCGCAGGCAAGGACGCCCAGTTTGCGGTTTTCCCCCTCCTGCAAATCGCCGAGTTCTATCATGCCCGGCGTGATCAGCAGCCTTTTGCCGTCTTTGTGCATGCCCAGCGCCTTTAAGGCGCTGACGATACCTTTCGGATTGGCGCTGTAGGCGTCATTGATGATGGTGATCCCGGAAGCAGTCGTTTGCCGCGCCAGTCGACTCTCCGCGGGTTTGAGCGTTCCAATTCTGATAGCTATATCGCGCAAAGGGATGCCTTCATGAAATGCAACCGCGACGCAGAGCAGGAGATTGGTAATATTGTGTTCGCCAATGACTGGCGTACTCAAAGTTGCTTGCTCGCCAGACGCGACATTGGTGACTGTGAATCGGAGGCCGTCCAAACTTTCTTCAGCGTCAGTCGCGATCCAGGTCAGGTTTTGGCGACGCGCCTCATCAAGGTCTAGTTCTCGGCTCACGGACAATCGAGTCTCAGGATGCCCCTTGGCGATCATCTCGCGAATAAAGGCATTGTCCCAGTTGAAAACGCCGACGCCGTCTTTCTTGAGGTTCTTAATGATTTCGTATTTGGCGCGCATGACATTCTCCAGCGAGCCAAAACGTTCAAGATGTTGGGGACCTATTTCTGTGACAATCGCAATGTCGGGTGGCGTCAACTGGCAGATGCGATCAATCTCGCCCGGTACATAGGCGCCCATTTCGCTGATGAAGTATTCCGTTCGATAATCGTCGACGAGATCACGATTGATGGCCAAGGAGATCCCCATAAGCGTGTTGTAGCTCTTTGGCGTCGCATAGGCGCGATATCGCAGGCTCAGGATGTCGCGCAAGAAGTCTTTCGTCGTTGTTTTGCCGTAGCTGCCGGTGATTCCTATGATTCTAGGCTTGGTCGCGTTCAGCACCGAGCGCGCCCGCGACAGATAGCGCCGCCGCCGGTAGCTCTCGAAGGGCTGCATAATCAGGTTGCCCAAGGTCAACCATATTGGAGCCAATAAGAATAGGATAAAGCCCGACGTAGCGATTGCTATCGGCGAAATCCGGAGCGTCTCCAATGCTTCAAAGGCATTTATCGCCACTACGAAGGATGCCCCTCCCGCGAGCACAGCGGATATGGCAGCAGCCGCCATCATGCGATTGACGCGCCCGGTGCGGACGAGCGGCTTTTTGATTTCTTGTTCTCGCGCCGGCGAGACAGCGAAGAGAGCTGCGACAAACATGATCAAGAGTGGGAGGGCGCCGTTCGGCGCTTCGCCCAAGACGACAGCAATTGCCGTGCCGAGGAACCAGGCAGTCAGCGCGCGCTTCGGCAAGAGATAATGCGGCGCGCGGCGAAGCCACAGGAAAAAGCGCCGGCTCATGTATTCTTCGATCTGATAGAAACGAGCCAGTTGGTAAATGCGAAGCCAGGTTCCAAGCAGCCAAAGAGCCGCCAATGCTATTAGCAAGAGACTCAGCACTTTTCAGTCCCCATAGGGTGCAAGCGCATTATAAGGTCTTTCCACGATTAGACAACAGGACGGCGAAACGGTCAGAGCAATCGCCTCAAAATTAACATCCGCTGTGATGACAAAAGTCAAACTAAAATTTAACCACCGAGGGCACCGAGAAAACCCCTTTTCGCGAAAGCAACGGCTAATTCTTTTTCTGAAACGAGATTCCATGACAGAAAAAGGGGCTGTTTCTTTGATTTTTCGTAGCAGTTTCGTCTGGTAACAAACTTTAACTCTGTGTCCTCGGCGCCTCTGTGGTGAAAAAAATTGATGCGATTGATCTGGCGAAACGGTCGCTTCGCTCTATCAGGTGATTTGAGATTCGTCATTTGAATAGAGCGCGTTCATGATTGAGGCGGTCCTGCGCGCGTAGTCAAGATAGGCATAGTGGCCCGCGCCTTCATGCACGATCAGGGCAGCGTCGGGAATGGCATTTTCCAGTTTCTCGCCCATCCATAGAGGCGTTTCCGTATCCGCGTCACCCCATATCAATACTGTTGGAACGTTCACTCTGTACGCGTTGGGCAGCAAGTCTTGATTAACTACTTTGACCAGGGTTTCGCGCATGACGCCCGATACGGCTTGAAAGTCGGGCGAACCGTAGCGCTTATTGTAGCGCCCCCGAAGGTACTCGGCGATTGGGACAGCGCCAAGACGGCGCAAGCCATTGCGGACAGACCGATACACCCGCAGGCGCAATTGACTGGACAAGGGTTGCCTCGCTTTGATGCCGGCGCTGTTTGACAAGACCATGCTCTTGAGGCGGTCACTGTGGTCAGACCCAAGAATCAAGCCAATGCGCCCGCCCAGCGAATGACCGAAGTAGTGAACTTGCTCGAGGCTGTGTAAATCCAGATAGGCGACGCAGAACGCGGCGTAGTCGAAGATTGTATATGGGACAGGCGGTTCGGCGCTCGCGCCGAAACCGGGCAAATCCAACATGTAGAGTCGATACTCAAGGTCCTCAAGGATTTGCGCCAAGGGCTCCAACAACTCAATATTCGCGCCCCAGCCATGAGTCATCAGCACCGGGTCGCCCGTGCCGACAACGCGTTCGCGAATCTCCAGACCATTGACGACGATGCGCCGGTTATTGTCCAAGGCGGGTCAACCGATGGCGCTAAGCGGAATCGAGACTTGCCGGGCGGCACGTCGTTCGCTGATCGGCGTGACCGGCGGGCATTCCCAAGCTTGTTCCTCTGTGGTTGAACGTTCCTTGGCGAATTTCGGCAAGATGCCGCAGGCGAAGCATTTGTCGCGGCAATCGACGCGCGTCTCGCGCCGGATGCTCATGAGGTAATCTTCTTTGAGGAACTTCTTGTGTATGCCGACGTCGATATGATCCCAAGGAAAGACTTCGTCCAGATCGCGTTCGCGGTAATTGTAAAAGTCCGGATCGAGGCCGCAATCTTCAAAAGCCTCCAGCCACTTTTGATGCCGATGCTGATCTTGCCAGGCGTCAAATTTGCAACCCAGTTCCCAAGCGCGGCGAATCACCTTCGCCACTCGGCGATCGCCGCGGCTTAGCCAGCCTTCGAACTCGCTGCCGTCATAGTCGTTCCAGCGCAGGTGCATGCCGCCCCGGCGCATCTGCCGCTTCAACAGCGACTGCTTCTTTTCGACCTGGTCGCGTCTGTCTTGGGGCACCCACTGGAAGGGCGTATGCGGTTTGGGAATAAAGGTGCTGACGCCGACATTCAAAGTTGCTTTTTTGCCAAGAATCTTCGTGCCTTCGTTGAGCGTGCGCAGGCAGAGATCGACGATTGCCTGAACGTCTTCCAGGGATTCGTCCGGATGTCCGATCATGAAATAGAACTTAATTGTGCGCCATCCACGCGAATAAACGTCTTTGGCCGTTTGGATCACCTGGTCGTCGGGCACGTATTTGTTGATCATATCGCGCATTTTCTCGGTAGCCGCCTCTGGCGCGAAGGTAAAACCGCTGCGGCGCGTATCGCCGAGCTTTTCCAGAAGGTCGGCGCTGGCGCTCTCGATGCGCAAGCTGGGCAAGCTCAAGCTCAAGCCCGCGTCCTTATAGACACGGTTCACTTCTTCCGCAAGTTCTTCAACCCAAATGTAGTCCGAAGAGGACAAGCTCAATAAGCTGATCTCCTCGAAACCTGTGTTATGCACGATCTCTTCGATTGCCGACATAATCTCGTCAACCGGGCGCTCCCGTACGGGACGGGTGACCATGCCGGCATGACAGAAACGACAACCTCGCGTACAGCCGCGCATAATCTCGATCGGGGCTCGGTTATGGACGGTGTCGACGTTGGGAACGATGAACTTGGTGAAGGGCTTGGGCAATGAAATCACGATCCGTTTGAGCACGCGCTCAGGAATGCCCGGCTGATTGGGCTTTATGGCATATATGGCGCCATCCCGATGATATTCGACGTCGTAAAACCGCGGCACGTACATGCCCTGGACTTTTGCAAGTTCCTTGAGTTGCTCGTTTCGGGTTCTGTTCTTCAGTTGAGCCATCAAGGACGCGATCTCAACGATGATCTCTTCGCCTTCGCCAATAACAAAGGCGTCAATGAAGTCCGCCATTGGTTCCGGATTGAAACAGGCATGGCCGCCCGCGATCACCAAGGGATGGCGCTCATCGCGCTCTCGGCTCAAAATGGGCATTCCAGCCAGGTCGATCAGATTTAGAGCGTTGGTATAGAGTTGCTCGTAGGGCAAGCTGATGCCGAGGACATCAAATTCGCTAACCGGATGTTTGCTCTCAAGCGAATACAACGGGATCTCGCGCTCGCGCATGATCGCTTCCATGTCCAGCCAGGGCGAAAAGACGCGCTCGGCCAGCATGTTTTCCCGCAAATTTACCTGGTGGTAGAGGTTCATAATGCCCAGGTTGGACATGCCCAAATCATAAATGTCCGGGAATGCCAGGGCGACCTTCATTTCCGTGTTGTCCCAGTCCTTGACGACGCTGTTATATTCACCGCCGACGTAGCGTCCCGGTTTTTCCACTTGTAAGAGGAAGCGATCCAATTTAGGCTCGATCAAAGCGGAAAGCGTCATCAGATTAGCGAAGCGCTCCTATGTTTTGGAATCACGATACTGAGATTATATCCTATGCTGGCAGGCTTGTGTAGCGATGAGACATCTATGCGCGGTTGTCTGCCTACTGGTTTCGCTGATGCTGACGACGGCGGCCAACATCGCACAAGAATACGGAGATGCGATTTCCGCGGAAAACTTGCAGCGACTGCGTCCGCACGATCGAATTGACTTCGGGGGTTTTGACGCCAAGCTTAATATCGGCTGGTTCGCAGCCAATGACGACGCGACCGCGTTCCTGTTGTTTGGCCATTCAGGCGAGATCTATAGCATTTCGTTTTCGGATGATTCGCGGCGATGGCTCAATCGACAGGAGCAGGGGGTTCAACGCTTCGCCCTAATTGATGGCATACAGGTGCAGGGCGAGCCTATAATCCTGCATCAGTTGGAGGACCAGTACCTTATCAATGAAAACAAGCTGAGTAAGGACCATGTTCCTGTTGCGCTCTTTCGCGGCATTTCAGAGGACGATCTGTTCGTTGAGGCGACTGATGATGACGGACAGACGCAATTCCTGCGCTACTGGCTGGATCGTGAAACAGGTGATCTTAGCCTGCAGGATGTGATCCCTTTTCCGGACAGAGCCGACGATGCGCCCGCCATGCGGATAGGCAGAATAAAATTTCCTGTGGTGATCGTGTCGGCCTTGGCGGAAAGCAGGTTGTATTTCGACATTTATCCCGATTCGTTCAGCGAATTCGGCGCCAAGGAATTCCAGCTCGTCAATGGTCCTGCCGTGTTCGGCGCGATCAACGCCCCGGCAGCCAGCCATCTCGCCTGGACGAACCCGTCAAGAGAGCAGCTCAATCTCTTGGATCTGGGCACAGGCGAAAACCGAATTGTGGCGGCGCTTGACGGGGCGTATCCACAATACCTCTTGTTATCCAGGGACGCGAGCGCGATTCTGGCAGTGAATCTGGATTTCCAACCTGCGGTAGTCGCCTGGAACGCCGAAAGCGGCGCGCGCTACGACCTTGGACCCTATCGAGAATGTGGACGGATTCCGGATAAGGTTGAGCTCAGCCGGGATGGGCGAGCGCTGATTATTGGCTGCGATACGGGTTTGGATATATGGCGAGTATTTGAATAACAGGAGAGACAGTCATGATGTTGACAGCGGTTCGCACATTGTTCGATTACCACTACAGTGCGTACAACCAGGTTTGGTCCTCCGTTATGGACTTGAGCCGGGAACAATTCGTACAAGAGTACGATTACTCGTTGGGGTCAGTTCGCAATCAACTGGTGCACGTGATGAATGTAGATGACCGCTGGCTGTCTCGTCTTCAGCATCAGCAACCTACGGAAAATCTCATGTTCACGGATTTCCCGGACCAGCAATCGGTGTGGCAAAAGTGGGCTTCCATTCGCGGGAGCGTCCAGGATTATGCGCTTGGACTGAGCCGAGAACAGTTGGAGCGGACTGTGGAACTTCATTTTCCCGGACGTGGAGGCGCGCACCACAACACACGATGGCAAATCTTGCTGCATATGGTCAATCACGGGACTGACCATCGCGCCCAGATTCTAGCCCTGCTGCATGACTTGGGAGGTCAAACGTTTGAGCAAGATCTCATTCTACATTTGTGGTCCCAGGAAGAGAGTTGAGCTACAAGCGGCTCAGTTCCCGCGCGATCTGTCCAGCGACTCTGGCATTGTTGACGAGCAAGGCAATATTCGCTTCCAGGGAACGTCCGTCTGTCAACTGACTGACTCGATTCAGGACGAAGGGCGTAATGGCATTGCCAGTTATCGCCGCATTTTCCGCCTCGCGCGTTGCCTGCTCAATGGCTTTCTCCGCAGTGGCGGCGTCCAGAGCTTTGTCCGCTGGGACCGGCACGGTCACGAGTATGCCGTGCCGGGCTCCCAGTTCCTGAGCCGCCTGGATAATTTGCGCCGCTTGAGCCGCGGAATCCACGCGCTGGTCAATTGGCAATCCGCTGCTCGGCGCGTAAAAGGCTGGCAAGCTGTCGGTCTGAAAGCCGAGAATCGGCACGCCTTGCGTCTCCAAAACCTCGAGCGTGAGCGGCAAATCGAGGATGGACTTCGCGCCGGATGACACGACCGCCACATGTGTGCGCCCGAATTCGATCAAATCGGCCGAGACATCTTGCGGCTGACCGCGATGAACGCCACCGATGCCACCGGTGGCGAAGACCTTAATGCCGACCATGTCCGCGACGATCATTGTTCCCGCAACGGTGGTGGCGCCGGTTTGACGCAGCGCGAGCGCGATCGGCAAATCGCGCCGGCTGCATTTGCGGACGCCGCCTTCAGGCAAGGTCGCCAGGTGATCAATTTGCTCCTCGGAGATGCCTACGACGATGGCGCCGTCCAGGACAGCGATCGTGGCGGGCATTGCGCCACCCTCACGAACCGCCGCTTCCATCGCCAAAGCCGTTTCCACGTTGAGCGGAAAAGGCAATCCATGCGTGATTAAGGTCGACTCCAAGGCGACGACCGGCTGGTCCTTGCCAAGCGCGGCTTTTACATCTGGACTGAGGTGCAAAGACTCGGACATGAATCTCGCTTTCTTTTGCTCAGGTAATCAGAGGCGATTTTAGCGCGTTGTCACGCCGACTAATTTGTCGAGCCAGGCAGCTTCACGCGCGACCGTCAATCAGGCAGCATGTGCAGTTTATAGCGATGCACAGTATGGTGGTAGTCCGCCAAGCCCATTTGCTCGATAAGCTGGTCGGGCCGCAAATTGCCGCGATCGCCGACCGAAAGATGCGCAATCAGGTCGCTGTTTCGGTCCACACGCAGATCAATGATCAAAGGACGAAGATCCATCACGCTGCGTTTTCGTTTTCTGATTCGTTCGACTACGATGCTCTCTCGCTCAAGAATGTCGTCAATCCTTTGATCGAGAAGGGCGGGGTCCAGGGCATCAAGAAAACTGACACGATATTCAGCGCTTGTGATCCGCGATTGCATGGTCGATTCACGCAAATCGATATCCTGGATGCGGTGGATTGACAATCCGGCGGGCGCCACCTGCAAAATGGATTGAGCCAATTCTTCCGTTTGCAGGTCAATCGTCTCGCGCAAGGCGATATCGAGAATTTCGCATTCGCTTGTGATCCCAAGCGGCAGGGGCATCGCCAACTGGAGGCGGGGCCTGGTATTGAATCCTCGTGTATATAGAATTGGCAGCCCGGCGCGGCGAAGCACGCGTTCCCAGATTTTGGCGACATCGAGGCTGCTAGTGTATTTGAGGGGACCTGATTTGCCAAAGGTGATGCGAAGTCTTTGCGCAACCGGCGAAATATGTGTCATGGGCGCTTAAGCCTGATTGGTAATGTATCCATTTGGGTCGAAACAGAAAACCTTAACCACCGAGAGCACCGAGAATAATCCCACAATGTTGTTGCTCTGCCTGTTCTTCGCGCATTTTTGGTGAAATGAATCACGTTAATTTCAACCGATTTCGATACACTACCGCCTGATTGGATAGGATGCAATGTCTAGGGTACAATACTCGTCGCGTCCCGATTAGACAATGGAAGGATGATGGCGCAGAGCAACAGGGTCGATAGCGCGGGGCAGGACAGATATCATGCTGAGCTAGATAGACTGCGTCGCCGCCGTTACCGCAAAAGCGTGATCCTGCCATTTGGATTCGCGTTACTCGTGGTGTTGGCGTATATCGGGATCGCGGTAGCGCTTCCCGCGCCGACGCAAGTGGCGGTGCTTTCGAACGCGGCATTTTCATTGTTGGTTCTTTGCCCGGCGGCTTTGTGCTTGTTTCCGTTCGCCATAGCTATGCTTGTCTTAGTTGCCCTGACGCATCGCTGGCAACGCGGGACGATGTCCCCGCTGCGCCGGCTGGAGCGATGGGCGGCGGCGTTGGAAAGCAACGCGGACAGGTGGTTGGGCGGCATTGACCAGCGCATCTTGAATTGGGCGGTTGCTTTTGCCCCGATTCGACAACTGCTGAGAAGCTTTGATACACTGTCAGATGAAACGGTTGGTGAGGAAGAGCTATGACAGACCCAAGACTCCCGATGAACGAAGAAGATCGTCTGGAGCGCAAAACGCGCGTTCTCATTCTCGGCATCGGTTTTGGCGCGATTGTTGGTTTAGTCTCGAGTTATTTGTACACGCGCGCGGCAGAAGAAAGCGACGGTTCGGATTCAGCGGCGCCGCGCACGGTATCTACCGGACAACTGCTCGCTATCCTGCTGGCGATACTAGGCGTGGTGCGTCAAGTTGCCGAGCTTGGGAAACCGAAGAAACCCGGCAAGAAATAGCTCAATGTGCGCGAGATTTACTTTGACGGCTGATGCCGAGTCCATCCAGCTTGCTTTCGATTTGGATGATGTATCGGTTTGGGGGCAGCCGCGTTACAATATCGCGCCTTCTCAAATGGCCCCCGTGATCACAAATCGAAAACGGAAAGAACTGACGCTATTGAAGTGGGGGTTGGTGCCGACTTGGGCCCGGGATCCCGCCATCGGCAACCGCATGATTAACGCCCGTTCGGAAACAGCGGCGGAAAAACCCTCGTTCAGGACGGCTTTCAAGAGACGTCGCTGTTTGATCCCGTCCGACGGCTATTTTGAGTGGACCCAGCGAGCTGGCAGAAAAGTACCGATGTACATCAAGCGGAGGGATCGGGAGATCTTCGCATTCGCCGGGTTATGGGAAAACTGGAAAAAGCCGGACGGGAGTTGGCTTGGCACTTGCGCAATACTGACCACGGAAGCCAATGATTTCATTCGTCCGATACATCATCGAATGACCGTCATGATTGAGCCTGAGGATTATGATACCTGGTTGTCCGAGGAAGAACTAAGCCCGGAGCAATGGCTACCGCTCATGGCTGGCTGCGATAGCGAGCGATTGACCGCCTTCGAGGTCTCTACGCAGGTGAATCGTCCAATTAACGACAACCCCACTGTCATTACTCCGATCGATACGGTCAACCAGCAGAAGCTGCTCTAAGGACAGAAGCAACTCTCCTCAAGCCTGTCGATTTGGTAGAACAGTCATGGCGCTGCAGCCGCTCAGATAGAAGGATTTCAGTTGTCTTGCTGTTTCTTGAGATGGCGCTCGAGGACAAACCTGAATGGGTCGGGCACTGGAGGGATAATCACCTCGCGAGCGCGTCCGCCGGCAACAACATCGCCGACGACGTCCAGTTCTTCCAGCAGGTCCATGATACGAGCCGCGCGCGGATAACCCAATCCCAGGCGCCGCTGGATGAGAGAGGCGGAGGCCTCTTGCGCCTCTACCACCAGTTTGATGACTTCTTCCAGCATGGGATCCGTATCGGTTAAGAATTGACGCCGCTTCAAGGTACGCTCCCAGGGTCCCCTCTTCGCGGTCGCGCCACTGTCCGTGTCAAATCGCGCGGCTTGCCACCCCTGCCAATGTTGCACGACCGCGCGCACATCGTCTTCCGAAACAAAGCAACCTTGGACGCGCTGCGGTCCGGCCGCGTCGGATGAAAGAAATAGCATGTCTCCCTTGCCCAGCAGATGCTCGGCGCCGGTTTTGTCCAGGATAACGCGTGAATCCGCGCCTGACGCGACAGAAAACGCAATACGCGATGGGAAGTTGGCTTTGATGAGACCGGTGATCACGTCTACGCTTGGACGTTGTGTGGCCACGACCATGTGCATGCCCACTGCGCGCGCCATCTGAGCGAGCCGCGTGATGCACGCTTCCGTTTCGACCGGGTCGCGCATCATTAGATCGCCAATTTCGTCGATCATGATCACCAAGTACGGCAGCTTGCTCTCGGGATTCCCGCTTCCTTCCTGGCGATCGTTGAAGATGTCAATGTTACGCGCGGAGTGCTTTTCCAGCAGCTTGTACCTGCGATCCATTTCCCGCGCGCACCAGCGCAAGACGCCAATGATCCGTTCGTTGTCCGTTTCTACGGGTCCCAACAAGTGGGGAATCCCGTTGAATCGCGCCAACTCGACCATCTTTGGATCGAGCATGACCATTTGCAGCCGATCGGGCGCGTTTTGCATTAACAATGAAGTGGCAATAGCCGCCATGCACACGGATTTCCCGGAACCGGTTGTCCCGGCGATCAGAAGATGTGGCATTGCTGTAAGGTCAATTGGCACGGGGTCGCCCATAACGTCGCGGCCCAATGGAATCATCAGGGCGGAAGCCGCATGAGGGCGCGCCTTTCGATAGCTATCGCTTTCCATTACGTCCCGCAGCGCTACGATGCTTGGTTGCTTGTTTGGTACTTCAATCCCCATGTAATTGGTGCCTGGAACCGGCGTTTCCATACGGAGTCGCTTGGCCGCGAGAGCCAGAGACAAATCACGCGAGTATGAGGCAATCTTGCTTAATCGAATTCGTTCGCTGCCGTCCGCCTTGTGGGGCTGCAGCGCGTAGCGGGTGACCGTTGGTCCTACTTGAACGTCTACGACATGGATCTCAATGTCAAATTCCAGGAGCGTGTTTTCGATAAGCGAGACATTTTTGTCGATTTCTTCCTCTTCAGGCAATAGCAGCTCGATTGCGGAAAGCAATTCAAGCGCGGGCAGCGCGCCCTCGTCGTAGTCGCTGTAGTCGCTGGGGACCAGGTCCCCAATCTCAACTTGCTTATCGTCTTCAGCAGCTTGAAGTTCTCCTTCATAGTTATCATCTACCGCCGCAGGTTCCGACACGACGGCGTCCCCGACCAGTTCGTCCGATATGTCAGTCGTATCGTCAACCGTGGCATCTGTTTCAGTTGCCTCTGCGGTCGCCGCAGAAGTATCCTGAACCGGCATCAGCCCAGGCTTCTCGGGGGCGGCTCGACTCTCTCTCAACTCTTCAGGAATGCTGTCTGGATCCGGGCGTATCCGCATGATCCGCGTTCGATAACTTGGTGTTGTCGCCAAACGCCGATACAAACCGATAGCGTTTTGGTCAAGCGCCCCCCCAGAGTCCTGGCCGTAGTCGGTTAACTGTTGGCTTAGATTTCCCAGAAAAGCAACAATATGTCGTCGTCTCAACCCGATGAAGATCACAACAGATATGACGATCATAAGGGCAAAAAACGCGAGGGCGGGTTGCCTGCCCATGACCCAATAAAAGGGATAGCTGATACCCCAACCTATGAGTCCGCCGCCTTGCCCGGCCCGGGCCAGCGCGCGCAATTCCGCGTCGCTATTGCTTAGATGAAGCATCGCCAAAACTGAAAGGAATACGATTTCCAGCGCCAGCATGCGCACCGAACTGAAGCCGACGCGAATGCCCGCTTTTGGCAACCATAATAGGATTCCGAAGGCAAACAAGGTACCGGCGACGAAAACGCTGCCATTGCCAAACAATTTGTGCAAAATGTCAGCCCAGGTAACCGCCACCAGGGCTTCGGACGGGAAATAAAGCGAGATGAAAGAAAGAATGCCAAAGACAAAGAGCACAAAACCAACAACTTCGTCGATCCATGGAGGCAAGCTATCTTTGAGGTCTGCCCAAAAGTCGTACTCTAATTGCTCGTCCTCCAAGGGCTTTATGACAGATTCCCTTTGAACCGACATTAGATGGTCAACCGCCTCTGATACCTGGTCAGTGGCTTGTGGATCAACCGGTTGTTCTTGCGCCATCTTTGCTGAGAATCCCTACCGTATCTACCTTCACAAGCCTATCATGATTGCAGAATCTCGCAGAGAAAATTGAGGGGGAAAATGGACAATCCGGCAAGCGCGTTAGCGGTCGCCAGTAGAACACTCTTGCTCCACAGTAATTCCAAGTTAGTCGTGCGAAAAAATGCGTGTGCTGTAGGGGCGGCAGACCCGCTGTGTCTACGCGCGGCGCTGTGCCGCCCGTTCCTTCACTAACTGTTTTCGGGCGTTTCAGCGAAACGCCCCTACACCTCGTCGCTTT
>DAOULD010000179.1:0-4992 GCA_034420635.1 Anaerolineae bacterium
TGTAGAAACAAGCGCGCAATTTTCATTTTGAATGGCTTTTCTCTGTGCGCTCTGTGCCTCTGTGGTTATATTTTAGTTTGAATTGCTGGTATATTGATGGACTATGATTTTGACGCGATTGCCCTGGCCTAATCACGACTTCCCACTTGGTCAATTGCATTTCTCTGCTCTATAATCCGCGCGTTACTTTAGCGCGACAATTGGAGTCATCATGCGACCTTTAATCTGCCAAGCGCTTGCGGCTTTTGCGTTCACGTTTCTTAGCACAGCACAAACCCCCGACTTAATGCTCGAATGGGATCCAGCCCAGAATATCATCGCCGGCTCGGTTGATCTACGGGGCACGGCAAATATCCCGGATCAGCAGTTTTTCTACGTGGAAGCGGCGCAATATGATCCAGCAATGCCAGAGACGGATCTGTGGACGCCGATCGTATTGCCGCCGGTGACAACGATCGTGGATGGCGAGATTGGCGTCTGGCATACAACTGTCTTCCCCGACGGCTTGTATCAAGTGCGGCTTCATGCCATCAACAGCGCGCAGGAGAACTTCTATTATGTTCTGGCGCCGATCGCTATCAACAACGACGGCGGAACGATGAACAGCGTACCGGTACAAGTGATCGAAAATACCGCCATGACAGAGACCGCGGAAGACATGCCCGCCGGCGACCAGAGCGCGGAAGCGCAAATGATTCCGGCGCCGCAAGTGGAAAACCGCTTGCCGATACCGGTCGGTGGACACGTCCTGCACTTTGGCGATGCGGCGAAGGCTGCGATGAAGTCGGCGGGCATGACCTGGGTCAAATGGCAGATCCCCTATTTTGAGGGCACAGACCTGACGGTAGCCCGCGACCGCATCAATTGGTCGCACGAAGCGGGATTCCTGGTCCTGCTGAGCATCACCGGCGAAAAACACGCGCTGGCGGAAGGCGGCGACGCCTACCTCGATGAATATGCCGAATTCCTGGGCGGCGTGGCCAGCTTGGGCGCCGATGCCATTGAAGTCTGGAACGAGATGAACATCGACCGCGAATGGCCCACGGGGCAGATTGATCCGCGCCGCTACAAGGTTATGCTGGAAAAAGCCTATACGCAGATCAAAGCCGCCAATCCCGATACCATCGTCATCACGGGCGCGCTGGCGCCGACGGGGGCGGAAGGCGCCTTTGGGCTGGCGGCGGTCTGGAACGATGATCGCTATTATTGGGGCATGGCCAACGCCGGCGTCGCCGAATTTGCCGATTGCATAGGCGCGCACTATAACGAGGGCATCTTGCCGCCGACCTCGCAGGGTGGCGACCCGCGCGACGAGTATCCGACGCGTTACCTGCCGCTGATGCTGGAGCGGGTGGCATTCCCCTTCCGCAACTTCGATATACCGATGTGCATGACCGAGATGGGCTATCTTTCGCCCGAGGGCTATGGTCGCTTGCCCGATGCCTTTAACTGGGCGCAGTACACATCGGTCGAGGAACAGGCGCAATGGCTGGCGCAGGCGATACAGATTTCCGCCAACTTCCAGAGGATGCCGGTCGAACTGATCATCGTCTGGAATATTGACTTCGAAAACTACGACAACGATCCGCAAGCCGGCTATGCGATTATTCGTCCCGATGGCAGTTGCCCGGCTTGCGAGACTATAGCGGACTTGCAGCGTTAGCGTCGTTGATAGACAGCGCTGTTATAACAGCATGCTCGATTTGGACGCCGCTGGCGTCTTCATTCCCGTAGACATTTGGTGAAGAGCGCAGCGCATTGAGCTCCTAACTCCCTCTTCTCCAGCCCCGTGCGGATTCGCCGCTAGTCGTAGCAGGTCTTGTACTCGCCCCACCACCATTGACACTCGGGCCTGTGGATATTGGCGAGTACGCGTCGATTATTTTCAACTTCGGGGCTGTCGGGGGCATATTCCAGCAGAGCGGCAAGTTCCGTTTCCACACAAGCTCGTTCCCCTTCCAGGCCACCGGGCTCCAATCCCGCCTCATAGCGGAAGACATGGCAAGCCTCGTGAATAAAGACCGTGCCCGTGTAGAGCGTGTGACCGTACCAGTCACGGCCTGGCGGAAGATCGTCGGAATAACTGAGATCAAAATGCCGGCCCCCGACATGTACGCCGATTATGCCCTGTGGGGTCTGTCTGATGCGATCCAGTCCGGTGATTACGTATTGATACCATTTTGGCGAAAGGTTTTGCAGCAAGTCAAGCGCCTGCTCCATCTGCAAGATAAAGCCGGGCGAGCCTTCAAGCGCAATGCCAGGGTGCTTGCATTGGTTCGTCTGATAAGCCTGAAAACCGTTTAGCCAGTCGTCATCCGTGGCGCATTGCCAGCCGATAAAGCAGCAGTTGTCGACCGTCGCAGCATCGGCGCTGACGGGCTGCGTCGACGCTCCCGTCTGTCTCCGCGCCGGCGCGGCGCACTGGCCGTTTTGGAATGCCCAATAACCGTCCGTCCAATCCTGGTCGGAAGAGCACTCGCGATCCACGAAACAGCAATTGTCGATGCTGGCAGCTGTCTGGGTCTGGGACTGCGTCGCTGAAGTCGGCGCGCTATCTTCAACGCGGGTGTAAGCGACCCAATCCGCCATCCAGACATCGTTCCCGTTGCGGCTGACCCGCAGCCAGCGGTTATGGCTGCCCATCACATCGAGAGTCGCGCCAGCCTGCGCAGTCTCCACAATCGCGCTATCGAGGCTGTACCAAGCCCTCAGATTGGTGTTATTTGTAACGCGAATGGAATAGGTCTGCGCGAACACGATACTGTGAAACAATAAAACCGACACGATTGCTGCCAAAAGCTTCGCGCGCATACTCAAACTCCTAGGATTTTTCCTAAACATGCCCTTTAGTGTTTACTGCATGAAAGACCATGTAAGCATATGCAACTAATCACAATAGTTCAAGTTTTTCTCTCGTTTATAACTGTTGGATCACTGGAATCTCAAAATTCATGGGTTCAAGATGTCCTGCGATACTGACGCGCTCTATGACGCCGCCAGTCGCCTTCCAGCCAAGGACAATACGGCCTTCGAACAGCTTAGGATGGTCCTGATGCGTTGGGGCGTACAGAGGGTGCATTTCAATATTTTGGCAGAATGACATAATTTGCCTGCGAATGAAGAGTTGCCCTTGCGTTGCGCCTATCCCAAAATAAAGGAGACAATGTAGGGGCGCCCTATCAGGTCGCCCGAAAACAACTGCAAACTTGATACGCCAATAATCTGAAATACACCACCCTTTGCGCTTTTGCTGTAATTCGCCAATACTTCATAATAAGATAAATATCCCGACAAACGAGTGAAATAGACGACATGCGACGCTTTCTTCAATTTTTGCTCCTGGGTTTGATTCTCGGCGGAGTTTTCGGGCTTTACCTGGGCTGGTTCCAGTTCCCGCGCGACGCTTATCGGGGCGACATGACCGAACTGGCGCAATCCTTCCGCGACGATTATGCGGTTATGATCGCAGCCGGTTACGCCGCTGACGGCGATTTGCCGGGCGCGCTTGATCGCCTGAGCCGCCTGCGGGTCGATGACATTCCACGATACGTGCAGCGGCTCACGGATAGAGTGATCGCCTCTTCGGCGCGCGATATACGCGACATTCGTCTGTTGGTGGCTCTGGCGCGGGGCTTGGGACGGCTGACACCGGCCATGGAGCCTTTCCTGGACCTGCGTGGAGGGGGGCGATAGTGGGACGCAAATTGCCCTCGCCGGCATGGATTCCTCCGCGGCCGCCGCCCCCGCAAAGGGAGCCAGAAGAACCGCGTCCGCAATCCTTTTTTTCTTACGGGCTCTTTTCTTTTGCGCTGGTTGTCGGGCTGGTATTGGGTCTCGGCCTCAGTTGGACCCTGGGTCCACTGCCGCAACGCAATACCGAGCCCTTTCAGTTGGAGCAAGAAGATCGCAACCATTACCTGATTGCGATCGCCCTGGAATATGAGCATAGTGGCGATCTGCACCGGGCTTTGGAAAAACTGGTCGCGCTACGCCTACCTGGCGACCCTCTGCAAGCGCTGGCTGATGCCGCCTGCGAGCTCGCCAGCAGCGATTACATGAGCAACGAAAGCGGTGTCAAGGCTTTGCGCATGGCGGCCCGCATGTACACAGCGCAGGGACGCGGCGGCTGTGCCGACCCCTTGCTGCCAGCCGAAGATCTCCCGGATAAACCGGCGGCGGCCTCCGACTCGGCAGCGCCTCTGCCTTCGCCGACGCCGCCCCCTACCAAGACACCATCCAGGCGCGCCAGCAGAGCGACCGCAACCTTGCGCGCGGTCGCCACCTCAGTCCCGCAGAGGACCTTCTCGCCCTTGCCGGCCAGCACCTTCTGCGATACCGACAATCGGGCGCTGATCGAAGTCAAAATCGTCGACTACCTGGGCCGTGGCATCCCGGGACAAAGAATCCGCGTGCGCTGGGGCGATGAGGAAAACGTCTTTCTCAGCGGGCTCAAACCAGAGCGCGGAACCGGCTATGCCGATTTCCAGATGGACGAAGGAATCAGTTATTCAATCGACATGCCGGGCGCATCGGACGCCCTGCGCGCCGATTTGATCACCGGGCGCTGTTATACCGAAAGCGGCCGCGAATCCTTGAAATCTTTCCGCGTCACCTTTCGCGCAGACAGCTAGGCCACCGCGCGAGCTCGCTGCCTCTCTTGCAACCACGCCCGCAGAATCCCGTAAACTGATTAGGCGCAACTTATGACTTATGACGAGGAAAGCAAATGGATGAAAAGGCATCACAGGTAGCGACCGGCGTTTTCTTTATCGGATTGGGACTCTTATTCCTGACGGGCTGGTGGTGGCCCGGCATCATGTTTGTTATGGCAGCGTCCATGCTGGCGCGAGCCATGGCCGCGGGCGAGCGCCTCCAAGATGCGTCGGGCGCCTGGTGGCTGATCGGCATCGGGATCATTTTCGGCGTGCCGGGCTTGATCGGCGATATCGCTAGCTCCTTTTGGAAGGTCTTCCCGTTTATCATGGTCGGCAT
>DAOULD010000180.1:0-2985 GCA_034420635.1 Anaerolineae bacterium
CGGGTCAGCTACCGGCGTTATGAAGGTGGTCAGCTCGGCGCCGTAGATTTCAACGGTCCGCTGGTAGGAACTGAGCCCGACCATGCCCATCGCGTCGCCTGCCGCCAGACCGAGCAGGCATCCGCGTATTTTGTCAACCATGCTTTCTCTCATCTGAACCCTCGCGCTGCTTCAGACTCTGCCGGATGTCTTGATCTGGTATTCGGCGCCCCGGTAGGTTTGCTGGGCCGCTTCAATTGGCTTGCCACTATCCAGAAAGGTTGACCAGTCTATGCGCATCACCGGATCCCCCGCCTGGAGCGCAAGCAGCTTCTGTTCTTCCTCGGTTGGCAAGCTGGCTTTGAAAACCTGGGAAGCGCTATGGGGGATGAGTCCCAATTCGACCAGGCTGTCGAAGATTGAGGCGTGGTTGAAATCTTTTTTCAGCAATTCATAGCAGAGATCATAAGGCAGGTGCGATTTTTGTATGCCGAGGGGTATGTTGTCCGCCAGTCGCAAGCGCTTGATACGGATAATCTGCGCTCCCTGCGGGATTTGCAGGTAATCGGCAACCAACCCGAAAGCGGGTTCGACAGCCATCTCGAGCAGACGGGTCGATGGGACATGACCGAGACTTCTCATATGCTCCGAAAAGGATGTCCGCGGGATGAGTGATGTCGCGATCCTGAGCTGAGCAACGTAGGTGCCCTTGCCGCTTCTGGTATAGATCATGCCGGAACTCGCCAGGTCATTGAGCGCCTGCCGGATGGTGGCCCGGCTGATGCCCAGCTGGTGCTGCAATTCGCGCTCTGATGGAAGCTTCTCGCCTGCTTTGAAGTCGCCGCGTTGAATGGCTTCAGCCAGGGCAGTCCGAACGCCGATATGCAAAGGTGTTGAACCGTTCTTATCGATTGTGATTGACATCATCATAAGCGGTTGATACTGGAATATACTGGTATGTACCACTCTATCGCAGATATGCGCACCGTGTCAAATCAATGTCTGTTGTTGTATGGCGAAGGCCACGCCTAGCGCGCGCTCAAATGGCATGGCGAAATCGTGACGCTACGTCGAGAAGATCAACTTGGCGATGCGCTGAAGGTCTTGCGAGTCCACATTGAAGAGGTCTGCGAACAAACTATGGATGAGTTTCAGAGGGCGATGAACGAAATGGGCCAATGATCCTTGCTGTGGCTGTCGCGATCGTGTGCGCCTTGTATATCAGCAGAAACGTTTCAAGCACAAGTTTGCTGATGGGGAGGATCACAGACAGCCTGGCATCGCAGGGGTTGCGATGACGGGCGTCAGGGTGAGCCTTTAGGCAATTTCGGCGAATTTAGGCAATATTGGCGCGCCAGGAGCCAATGTAAGTGATTTTGAGGCGCTGCAGGGCATATGAGTACCCTCAATTTCTGCTGGATTCGGTGTTTTGCACCGGTTTGCCGCTGCCAGATAACCAGATAGAAGCCCCAATATAAGGGATTGAGTTCACCGGCTATGCTGAGTGTCGAATGGCGCGGATCTCCCCCGCTCCACCGCCAATTGAGACGAATGTGGACATAGCTGCGCGCTCAGGGTGCGTTCTTGCGCGCTCTGAACTCTTCCAAAACAGATTGCGCAGAGCGGGCGCCCAACTTCTCGCCCAGTTCACGCGCTTTGCGGATCGCCTCATCGATTGCGGCTTCGTTGTCGCAGTGGAAGGCCAGCGCGCCGTACACAGCTGCCAGCGGTATGCGGTAGTGCTCGGCGGCTGCCTGCGGGCCGTCGTTTAATGCCAGGTTTGCTACCAGATAGGCTTTGTAATGGGTCCCGGCGACGGTCGCGTCCAGCGGGTTGTCCCCTCGCAGTTGAATATGTTGTCGAATTGCCAGAACCATGGTGTGGTCTCAAATATTCCGGGATCAGTCGCCATATCGCCACCGCCGCGGACATCGGCGGCAAGCGACATTACAAGGGTCCTGCCGCTTTCAACATCCGCTGAATCGCGTTCCGCACACGCTGAGTTAATTCGCGGCGCGGGAACACGCCCGCGATTTCTACGGTGTTTCTTGAGCTGGCGCAGGCTCTCTGCAGACCACCTGATCTCTCTATCCATGCAGCGGTTTAAGCCTCACCCAGCGCGGCGACCACGTCGGCAGTCGAGTGTGTTTCCCCCTCTCGGCTATGCTTCAGTCCGCGCGCAAAACTCTCGATGATAGCCTGTTCCTCGTCATAGGCAAAACGACTGTTCTCTTGATACTCAGGGAAGAGGCAGTAGATCGCTCGCACCAGCTCAGGGAAATCCATATCGATGATCCAGTCAACGGACTCCTGAATATAGCACGATAGTCTATTGGGCAATTTGACCGATTGGATGCCGCAGTCAGCGACGATTGCGAAGGTATCGTCGCGATGTTCTTCGCCGTATTTGATGCTGATGCAGCCCGAATGATTCAGGATTTCGGCATCGCGATATATGTCATGCGAGAAGGGTCCAAATTGGTATTTGGTGAAGGCATAGAAGTCGTCTGCCAGTTGTCCTTTGAACTCCTCAGCTACGAGGAAGACCGCCTTCTGCAAGTGAACGCGCTTCAAGCCGTGCGCTTCCGCGGCTTCGATGATGGCGAGCAAGACATCCTGCCTGTCAACGCATGACACGTCCATTTGCGCCCTCCTTGCTGGGCACGAGATTTGACGAAAAACGGCTTCAAGGAGACTAAACTGCAATTTGCAGTCCGTAATGTATCGGTTGTGTCCGCCTCAGGTCGCTGCCGCTGGCGCTATGGGGCCGGGCGTTCGCTGTCAATAGGTATGCGGCACTTATCGCGGGGCAGCCTCTGGCGGCGGCCATAGCCCAGCGAACTTTAGCGCTCGCAGAAGTGTCCAAGCGGGCACAGTGTCGCCATCCTTGCGAAGCTGAATATGTGTTAGCCAAATAATAGTTTCGGTGACAAAGAAATAAATGCGGAAACCTCCGAGCTTTCCACTTCCTGATGAGCTATCTTTCATACGAGCAGTCCAAAGGGG
>DAOULD010000181.1:0-3483 GCA_034420635.1 Anaerolineae bacterium
CCGCCCGTGGTAATGCCGATCACCGGTCTGGTCATGAATATGTCCTTTGCAAGCGTGGCCTGGCTACCACTATAAACGAGAATCGGGCGCGCCGACAACGGGCATTGTCGCGACGATCCCGCTGAAGAGACGTATGGCTATACTAACAGGTTCCGCCATCCGTCTGTGATCTCCTGGACGCGATCTTTCCGAGCCGATCAATTCGACTACAATGAGAGAATTCCAATTCAAGGTACTATGATGATTCATCGACTCAGATTCTATCTGGTATACGCGCTGCGGAATATCCAGCGCGGCGGTCGCTGGACTATGCTGGCGATCCTGTGTGTTACTGCCGGCGTGGCGACCGTCGTCGCCTTGCGTTCGCTCGGCTTGGCGATTGGCGACACGCTGATTAACAACATGCGCGTGGAAACCAAGGGCGATATGCTCATCCGCAACGACGGCTGGTTTAGCGCCTTCGGCAGCAACGATCCTGATGGCTTCCCGGCTCACGAGTTGAACGAGCTTCTCGATTGGGCTGAGGACGCGGACGCGAAGACCACCGCATTCATGAGCGGGCGCAATATGCAACTCAGCAAAGCCGATCAGCAACAGTTCGGACGTCCCAGTTTTATCGGCAGCTTTTTCATTGAACCGGCAAGCTATCCTCCAACGCATACGATTCTGGCGCTCGACCCGCCCGATGCGCCGCTGGCAAGCTTGTTCAGCGGAGGGAACGACGTCGTCATCAGCGAAAATCTGGCGGGGCAAAGCGGGCTCAGCGTCGGCGACACGGTTCGCGTAAGCGGCACGCAAGCGCTTTACACCGTGCGAGGAATCGTCTCTACAGCCGAAGAGAGCAGCGTCAGCAACTTTTTGAACGCCTTTTTTGGCTTCGCCTATTTCGATTTGGAAAACGCCGCCCAAGTGATCAATGAAGATTTTTCGCCCAACCGCATCGGCGTGCTCTTTCCCCAAAACGTCGATCTGGAAGCTATGGAAAGATACATCCTGGAAGTCGAGGAAATTGCGCCGAACGCTCGCATAAACACCACCTTCGACTTGCAGGAACGTTACCGGGACATCTCGCAGTACCTGAGCGATTTCGTGGTCGTGATGGGGCTGGGCGCGTTGCTGATCGGCGGCGTCGGAATTATGAACACCATGCTGGTTCTGGTTCGACGCCGCACCAACGAGATCGCTGCGGTGAAGACCTTTGGTTTGCGCGCTCGCCAGATTGCGATTTTGTTCCTGACTGAAGGCTTGATGCTCGGGCTAATCGGCAGTTTGCTCGGTATCGTTGTCGGCATTGGGCTTAGTCTTGTTGTCAACGAGTATGGCTCGGTGGCCTTGCGACAGCCCTTGATTTGGCGCGTATACCCGGAGGCGCTGCTTTTCGGCTTCGCCTTGGGGATGGTCGTGACAGCCATATTCTCTGTAGCGCCGGTTTTGACCGCGGTGCGCGTGCGCCCCAGTATCATCCTTCGTCCCAACGAAAACCACCTGGTTGCGCTCGGTGTCTTGCAGACTATCGCCTTGCTGGTATTCGTGACAGTCAACCTCGGTCTGATTGTTGGGCATATCGTGCGCCCGTCGCTGGAATTGCTTGCCGCGCGCAGCGCAGAGTTTGATGCCGACGCCTCTGCCGACGGCCGCGCTGGCGCGTTCCGAGGTCCACCGGCTGCCGAACGCGAATCGACAAATTCGGATATCGAGGAAAACGGTCGTCGTAGGCGTCCCGAGGGGATCGATGGCTCTAACTTGCCTTCCGCTTATGCGCTAGGCGTCTTGGGTGTGGCGGGCGCCTTTGCTGTCTTTGGTCTGTTGATTGCCGTCCTTTGGCTCATTGTGCTGCTGATCGGCAAATTTCCCTCCTTCGGCATGGTGACATTGCGGCTGGCTTTGAGAAATATGACCACCAACCGTCTGCGAACCGCCACCACATTGCTGGCATTGAGCGCCGGCATGCTGGCGCTGAGCAGCATCGCCTTTGTCGGCGAAGGCACGCGCGAGTTGCTCAATATTCAGTTGAGCCGCAGTTTCGGCGGCAATGTACTGGTTTTCCCTTTTCCGGGTCTGCCCGCGTCAATGATCGAAAGCTCGCTCGAGAATGCGCTTAGTGAGATCAATTTGCAGTATCAAACGACCATCGCAAATTATGAAGGTACTGTGACCGCCGTCGAGAGCCAGGCAGTGAACCAAGACCATGACTTGCAATTCAGCGTCTGGGACTCGGACAAACCCGATATTTACGAGGGACAAGGGACCTTGCAAGCGGGACGCCTGCTCACGCTTGCCGACCGTGGTCAGCCCATAGTCGTCCTGCCCCTTGCGATAGCTGATTTACTGGATGTCGAAGTCGGCGACCGCATCACCGTCGACCTGGATGCGACTGCCCTGGAACTGGAAGTTGTGGGCCTCATTTCAAGCTCGGGTTTCTTCAACGATTCGGATGCCGGAGCTTTGCTGCCCCCGCAAGTCGTTCCGGGCGCTGTGAAGCCAGAATTCAAATTGTATAGCTATCAAGTGTCCAGTGACGAGCTTAATCGCGCTTTGACGGAATTATCCTCCGTCATTTTCGCCTTCGCCATCGACGTGCAGTTCATCGACGGTCTCATCGGTCGCTTGATCGATCAATTCGCCGCCATTCCAACTGTCGTGGCATTGCTTTCTCTCTTCGCCGCAGCTGTTATCATGGCGAATACAGTCGCCCTGGCGACGCTTGAACGCCGCCGCCAGATCGGCATCCTCAAAGCCATTGGGCTAAAATCGAGACGGGTTCTGCAAATTATGTTGATAGAAACCAGTGTTGTAGGCTTGTTGAGCGCCATCATCGGCATCGGATTGAGCGGCTTGCTGATTACATTGCTGTCAAGCACTTCGGGAGTTGCTATTCCCCTGCCCGCTGACGCGCGCGCCGCCGCCGTCGCGCTGGTGATCGCCGCCGTCTTGATCGGCTGGCTCGCCACCTTCCTCAGCGCGCGGGTCGCCGTCAAAGAACGTGTCATGAATGTCCTTCGCTACGATTAGTCCGGGACGCGATTCACATAGTTGAAATGACTAGCGGAATTGATACAATTCTGCGGCTTAAATCACTTCTCATTCACCAATCGTATCCGCTCTGGATAGGAGTTAACATTATGAAACATCGACCCCGACACGACGACGGTCAAGGGCTTGTGGAGTACGCCTTGATTTTGGTATTGGTCGCCGTGGTTGTTATCGTCATCCTGGCTCTGCTCGGTCCCTCGATCAACAACATCTTCGCCAACGTTGTGAACGCAGTCAATCCCACTCCCTCCTAAACCCGACCTCATCGCGCCGTTGAAGTGGGCGGCAACGCGCGGCCCACTTTTTTGTTCTCGGGTGTATTTCAATATTTTGGCAGGAATGCTCTAGGAACTACAAAAGCGCATCGCCCTTTGACGGGTTCTACGTACGGATTCACCACAGAGGCACAGAGCGCACAGAGATTTCAAGAAAAAACTTCGTGTTCTTCGT
>DAOULD010000182.1:0-38543 GCA_034420635.1 Anaerolineae bacterium
AGTCGTGCGAATAATTTGATGAAATATAGAAAACTACAAAATAATCGAATCCCGTAGGGGCGACCAACCTGGTCGCCCGAAACCGCGCCATCGCATCGACGGGCGACATGATAGAGTGCGTTGAAAAACACCCCTCACCCTCCAGCCCCCTCTCCCACAAGGGGAGAGGGGGAGCCTGATAACCCGTAGTGAGCCGTTAAAGCCCCTTCCTCTTGATGGGGGAGGGGCTTGGGGTGGGGGTAAAACGAGTAATTCAACAGCCTCTGATATGTCGCCTCTACACGCGGCTTATTTTTTGTATGACTTACTTGCGCTTACTTGTGTCCCGCCTTTCATGAGAAACTGCGCGATGGTACAATTGCGCTCGGCAAGCCAGAAAGCGCCGACGAGCGCGCTCGGCTCAATAATCGAGTTGCCGAAGTCTGATTTGAGCTCGCCAATTTGAGGATGGAGATGGACAAACTTCGTGTAGGATTCATCGGAACGGGAAGAATTTCGGATCTGCACGCCCTGGCTTATTTGGATGACCCGCGGACGGAAATCGTGGCGGTTTGCGATCGGAGCATTGACTTGGCGCAGACGCGCGGACGCGCCTGGGCTGTGCCGGATTCTCGCATATTCAGTGACTACGACGATCTCTTGGCCCTGGATGACATTGACCTGGTGGAGATCCTCTTGCCACATCACCTGCACTATCAGGCGACCCTGGACGCGGCCGCGGCAGGCAAGCACGTGTCGGTTCAAAAGCCGATGGCATTGACAGTTGCGCAAGCCGAAGCCATGATCGACGCGACGAGGCAAGCCGGCGTTTTGTTCAAGGTTTACGAAAACTTCATCTTCTATCCGCCCGTACAACGAGCCAAAGCGTTGATAGACAGCGGCGAGATCGGGGATTTGCTAACGATCCGCATCAAGAGCAATTCCGGTATCAGCCCGACAGAGTGGGACGTGCCGAATGCTGCCTTGGCTTGGCGCTACGATCCGGAGGAATGCGGCGGTGGTCCACTGGTATTCGACGACGGTCATCACAAGTTCGCGCTGGGGTGGCATTTCATGGGCATGGCGGAGCAGGTGCATGCCTGGATCGGCCGCACGGAAGTCGCCCCCGGCATGATTCTTGACGCGCCCGCGATCGTCTCGTGGAAGTTCCCCAACAACCGCTATGGCTCCCTTGAAGCGGTTTATTCTCCTGAACTGGTCTTGGATACGCGGCAATACGCGCAAGACGATCGCGTGGAATTGACCGGTACAAAAGGCGTGATCTGGGTGACGCGGGGCCACGGCAAAATGATGGATGTGCCGCCGGTGGTTATGTACAAGGACAGGCAGACGCGCAGCTTCTCGGACATGCCGGTCGGCTGGGAACACAGCTTTATCAACTCGACCCGCCACTTTATCGATGCCTATTTTGCCGGCGAAGCGCCGAAGCTCAGCGGGGAAGAGGGGCGCGACGTCTTGCGCTTCGCCCTTGCCGCCCAAGAATCCGCCCGTACAGGACAAGCTGTCACGCTCTAATCAACCGAATCGCGCAGCGCTCAGATCTCACGAACCGTGATTGTCTCGCCTTCCATACTGGTGATCGTAGCCAAAGCCTGAATCGGCACGTCGTATTTTTCCAACATGCGCTCGCGCCCGCCTTCAAAGGTCTTTTCAACGACAACGCCCACGCCAACCAGATTGGCATTTGCGCTGGAGACGATGCGCGCCAAAGCCATCAGGGTCTGCCCCGTCGCCAGAAAATCGTCGATGATTAAGACGTTTTCCCCGGCGTGCAGGAATTCCGCCGCTACCAGCAGCAGCGTTTCGCCACCCTTGGTGTGGCTGGGCGCAGTTTCCAGAAACACGGGACCAGCCATGGTTATGGGCTTTTTCTTGCGCGCATAGACTACTGGCACGCTTAATTCGATACCGGCCATTAGAGCGGGCGCGATCCCGGAAATCTCGGCGGTCAAGATGCGGTCAATCGCTACGTCCGAAAAGCGCTGGGCAAAGGCTTTGCCCATACCTTCCATCAGCCGCGGATCGAGCTGATGGTTGATGATGCTGTCTACTTTGAGGATGCCGCCACCGAGGTTTTTACCTTCCGACCGAATACGTTCGATCAATGCCTGCATCGCAGATCTCCTAATCCCTCGTTAATCTCTGGACTTTGCATCGCGGCGGTATCCACTATCCCGCCAAAACTCGCGTAATCTGTTCCAGGTGATCCAGATCGTGCAAGCCAACTTGCATCACGGCATCGGTCATTGTGAAGCTGTCGCGTTCCGGATGGACGCCATCGCGTTCCCATTGATCCGGCGTCAGAGACGCGAAAAAAGCGATGGTCTCCCGTCGCGACGCTTCAAGCTGCTCGCAGGCGCTCGAGAGTCGCTCCTGCTGATATGCCCGCTCAACAGCCATTGCTTCGTGATCATAGGCGGGCAGTCTCGGGTGATCCTCGCTCAGCATCATCTTGGCGCGGCTGCGGAAGATCTCGTCGAAATCTCGCAAATGACATACGATTTCGACAATAGACCAGCCAGCCGGTCCGTCGCGCAATTCATGCGCTTGTTCTTCGCTCACGCCGCGCAGAATATGGCTCAATACCTCGCCGGTCAAGCGCATTGCGCTGACGTGACGCTCCCGTACTTGTCCCAAGCTCGTCGTGCCCATACTCATCTGCATTTGCCTTCATTTCACTTAAGGGGATAGAACTCATTCTAACGTTTGCTCCTTGATGTCGCCAGGAATCCCGACAGCCACAGGAAGGCGTCAGCGGATCGCCCAGAGCAGCGCCCGGTTGTCGCCGGCGCCGGAGACAAACATCGTGCCCGCAGGATTGCGGGCGATGCTCAAGACAGGTCGCGTGTGGGCGCGCGCGCAATGTAGCGGACGGCCGGCGGCAAGATCCCAGAAGCGCAACATGCTGTCCCGTCCGCCGCTCGCCAGTAGCGATCCATCTCGAGAAAATGCGACAGTATCCGCGCCATCGGGATGCCCTGGCAAGGTTTGGGGTGGAGCGGAAGCCCGCAGGTTCCAGACCCGAATGGTTCCGTCCTTGCAAGCCGAAGCCAGATTCGTTCCAGTTGAGTCCAGCGCAATCTCGCGCACCCAATCCTCATGTTTCCCCAGCATTACGCTCCCGTTCTTCCCCACAAGATCCCATGCCCGAACGCTCCCGTCACGGCTCGCGGAAAACAGCGCCCGGCCGCTCCGATCAAAGGTCAGAGATGTCACTTCATCGGAATGCCCCGTGAGCACAGTTTCAGTTTTCAGGGTCGCCGGATGCCACAGGCGAATCGTATGATCCGCGCTTGCAGTCGCGATCAGCGAACCATCGGGGCTGAAAGCTACATCGTCGACCGAGTTCTCGTGCCCATACGCGCTGCCACGCTCGAAGAACTCGTTTTCATGAAATGTCCATAGTCTCAAGGCAGTATCAGAGCCGACCGACGCTAGCCCGCCACCAGAGGGATCAAAGGCGATTCCCTTAACAGGAGCGCTTTGCCCTGTCAGTCGAAACTTGGGCTGGCCGCCGAAGGCATCGGCGTAAACCGCGATGCCATCGCCGCCGCAGACCGCCAGCATGTCTCCCGAAGGCGACCACAAGACTTGCGATATCCAGCCGAAGGCGACCGAGCCAAGTGGCTTGAGCGCATCAAGGTTTTTGACGGTTATTCCTTTCATTTCCCAAGCTCAGTAGTTCCAAGTTAGTCGTGCGAAAAAATGCGTGTACTGTAGGGGCGGCACGCTGTGCCGCCCGTTCCTTCGCTAACTGTTTTCGGGCGTTTCAACGAAACGCCCCTACACCTCGCCGCTTTTTCGGATTCTCATTACTTACTTCCGCTTACTTCTGTTCTGTTGCGATATTTTACAGACAGGGAGCAACTATAGCATACAGGCATGACAGACCCACAAAGTTGATCCCGCAGTTTCGTCATTTGCCGCTATAATGGCGGCGGATTCACGCGACGAAAAGGGACCGATTACCCATGCCAAAAACGCAGGTATCGCTTAAGGACATCCGCCAACTGGAAAGAATGCATCAGCAGCGCATTCCCTCGGCATTCATGGACGAGAATTCGCATATGAATGTGCAATTCTACGTTCACGTGGCCGAACAAGGTCTGAGCGAACTCCTACGCCGAGTTGGCATGGGCGAGCTTTATGCCGCAGCCGACAAGTTCGGTAATTTCGCCCTGGAACAGCACATCCGATACTATGCCGAAATCTTGACCGGGGATCAGGTCAGCGTTCATGTGCGCGTGATTGATGTTTCGCCAAAACGTGGCTATATGATGGCTTTCCTGATCAACGATACGCGCCAGCAACTGGCGGCGACAGTGGAAGTGGTCATGATGAATATCGACATGATAGGGCGCAGAGGAACGCCATTTCCGGATGATGCCAAAATCGCGCTGGACAGTTTGCAGGACCAGCATCGCGCTTTGCGCTGGGAGGCGCCAGTGTGCGGGGTGATGCGCGCCTGACGCGCGGGCTCGCTTTGGCTCAGCGCTGCAAATATTCGCCAATCGCGTCCAGCGCCGGTTTCGGGCGGTAGTCTGAATCCCAGATGCCAAAGTGATGCTCCGGATTGTCCGAGCTTTCACAGGGGGAGGGATAGCAAGTCGCCGTCTGCGGGAAGTCAAAGGCTGTCCAAATCATCCATCCCAACAAGTCCGCTTTTTCGCTTGCGGAGATTGCGGAGGCCAAAGCCTGCGCCTGCGCTGCCGGGGACAGACCGCCGAAACTGCTGTAGCCCACCTCTCCCAGCAGAATGGGTTTGGCTGTGGAAAGCCGCAATTGGCGGATTCGTCGTTGCAAGTCCTCGGCCGAGGACCAATGATGAAAGCTGAGAAAATCGACAGAGGGCGCGGTAGAATGCGCCTCGTTTAGCCAGCCAGCCGTCAACAAATGATTCTGGTCAATCGAGCGGAGCAACTCCGCCGTTTGGCGCAGCCAACCCAGCACCTGCACGCGCGGAAAACGTCGCTGCAATATGCTCCGTGATCCATAATCTATATCGCCCTCGTTGCGAAGATCCCAAGCCATAATCGCCGGCGCCTCCGCATAACGGCTGACGATGATTCGCGTCTGCTCCTGCACATGAATCGGATTTTCATAGAGGGGGTACTCGGTGAGATCGGGCATATCGTTCAAGGTCACGATCAGCCGAAAATCAAGTTCAGCCGCGAGGCGCATCATGTGATCCAGTCGTTCAAAGGCCGCGGGGCTTGGCCGGGCAGGGGCGTCATGGCAGGGGAAGAGCGCGCCGTTCCACAAGAAAATTCGCAGCGAATTGAATCCGGCGGCGCGGATCAATTGCATCTCCGACCGCAGATCAGGCATCATGGACTCAAGCAGGAAGCGGCGCCAGGGCGCCCGCGCAGGATAATAGTTGATGCCGCGCGCCTTGTAGGTCTTTTCACCCTCTACAAAGCTCTCATCACGAAGCTGAATGTAGGGACGCCTATCGGCAAGGACAAATGGAGGCAAATCTGTCAATTCAATACAGTTGTCCTCGGCGAGGGAAATGACGCCCGGTACAAGCGCCATGCTCCACAGACCCAGCAGAAGAAGGCGTAGACTCATAGGGAGTTGCGAAGGCTAGAGTTCGCGCGAGAAACTTGTCAGGACGTCCAGACCATCTTCAGTGACCGCGACATTGTCTTCGATGCGCACGCCGCCGACGCCGGGAATATAGACGCCAGGTTCGATGGTGAAGACCATGCCCGGCAGCAGTTCCTGTTGATTGCCCGCGACCATATTGGGCAATTCGTGTACGCTGAGTCCAAGGCCATGTCCCAAACGATGGATGAAAAACTCGCCCAATCCCGCCTCTTCAATCACATCGCGGGCGACGCGATCTACCGCTTCACAAGTGACACCCGGCCGCGCGAATTCGCGGGCGGCTTTATTGGCGCCGTATACCGCCTCATACATCGCGCGCATTTGCTCGGTCGGCTGCCCGACGCAAAAGGTCCGCGTGATATCCGCGGGGTAATCCTGGAAGCGCGCGCCGAAGTCAATGAGCAGGAATTCATCTTCCCCCCAAACGCGATCACCGGTATCGCCGTGAGGCAAGCCGCTCTTCTCGCCAGTCAATACCAGCAAGAATGCCGCTCCCTGCGCGCCCCGCTCCAGCATTTCGGCTGACAATCTGTCGGCGATTTGCCGCTCGGTCATCCCGGGCCGCGCCCAGTCCATCGTCGCTTCCAATGCCCCCTCGCTGATTTCGATTGCCTTGCGCATACTGGCAATTTCTTCTGGCGCCTTGCGGGCGCGCAAGGTCAAAAACAGGTCGCCGGCGTCAATCGCTCGATCTGCGGAAACGCCTGCCCTGCTCAATGCCAGCCACTCAAACAGGCGCAGTGTCTGCCCATCCATGGCAATCGTATTTTCCTTGAGCGCCAAGTCCGCGACCGACTCTCGAAAGGCGTTGTCATAACCGTCGCGGTCCGTCCACATGAAACGGCGCGCCTCCAAGTCTGGTCGCGCTTCCAACTTGGCGACCTCCAATTCGGGAATGATTAGCGACAAGCCAAAGCGGTTATACAGCGCTACGATCGGACGTTCCGACAGATGAAAATGCAAGCCGGTGAAATAGACCATGTTCTCGCCCGGTACCATCGCCACCGTGTCCGCGCCGCTTTGTTCCAGCAAGCTGTCCAGACGCTCTTGATAATTGATTTGCATAAGGTCTCACCTCCCAGCCCAATCAGCTTACTACGAAGTAACCTTCACTACAACGGAGTCATCCGAATAACCTGAGCAATCGCTTCAAATTGACATGCCGCCGATTATGACAATTTATCCGTCGTATGGGTAATCTGTAGGGGTGTTTCGCTGAAACGCCCGCACTCGGAAAAACGCCGCGCGAACTACCCGCTACATGCAGCAATGATATACAATGACCGCGATACCTCACCAAGCGAACATGAATAGGAATCGACGTAAATGAATCTGGATTATCACCTGCTCGACGTCTTCACCAATCAGCCCTTCGGCGGGAATCAATTGGCGGTCTTCGCTAATCCGCCGCTCGACCTCCCAGCAAGCACGATGCAACTAATCGCCAAAGAGATGAATCTTTCTGAAGTCACTTTTGTCTTTCCGCCAGCGGATCATCAAAATGACTTTCGAGTGCGAATATTTACACCAGCCAGGGAATTGCCGATGGCTGGTCACCCGACAGTCGGGACCGCCTATTTGCTGGCGCGTCTCGGCATGATTGACAAGATCTCAAAGTCACGCAGTTTGACATTCGAGGAGGGCATTGGTCCGATTCAAGTTACGGTAGAGAGCGATGAAGGCGGGATTCCTGATAGCGCGCTGATGCGACAGCCCATTCCGCAATTCCTCGACATTTACGAAGACCGCGAGGCCATCGCGCGGATGCTCTCGCTGAGGCTGGACGATCTTCATCCCAAGGCTCCCCTGCAAGTTCTCAGCAATGGTCTGCCCTTCCTTTACGTGGCGGTTAAATCCCTGGACGCCATGCGGCGACTCAGCTTGCGCCTTGACCTGTGGCAAGGGTTGCTCAGGGGCAAGCCCGGCGAAAATGTCTTTGTCACCACAACTCAAACGGAGAATCCGGGCTCGACCGCGCATAGCCGGATGTTCGCGCCCGCATTGGGCGTCGCCGAAGATCCGGCGACCGGATCGGCAAGTGGCTCACTGGGCGCATACTTGCTGAAATATGGCTTGGTTGACAGCGGGGAAATCGTCAGCGAACAAGGTATAGAAATGGGCCGCCCCAGCTTCATCAACATAAAAGTTGACAGGCAGGGAGACAAATTCACGGAAGTGACGGTCGGCGGCTCTTGCGTCTATATGGGACATGGGACGCTCATCCTCCGCTAGGATTCACATGCCAGGCAGCCACAAGGCGCCTTGGGTTTACGCTCAATTCCACCGCCTGTCCACGAGCAAAAACCGAGTCGACACGACGGCCGCGCCAATAACAAGATGAGTCGAGAAATATGCTATCATTGAAGTGAACTGGAGCGCTGGCGGAGATGGCAAAAAGCGTCGTTATCGACCACTATGAACCGGAAGCGGTCATGCGGGGTTTGCTGGATGGGGAAGGCTTCCGCAACCGCGTGGCTGGCGCTTGCATTTACACTTGCCCGCGCTGCGGGTATCGAATCCGTTTTCGCTGGCGAAGTTTCTATCGAGCCGATGGACGCTCGCCAATGCCCCGCCACCTGCGTCGGATTCTCGACGATTTCACGCCTGACCTGCCCACGGACGAACAGAGCACCGTCGATTTTCATTGTCCCACATGCCAGGCTCCAACACGCATCATCTTCAGCATTCTCGATTACAAGAAAATCGCATACCACTTCGACATCTATGCCGTGCTTGTGGGCGAAGGTGAAGCGCAGAAATGAGAGATCTGCTTGCCAACCTGAATGACTACGACCCCGGCATGCTGCCCGCGCTGGCGGAAACCTGGGGAATCGCCAGCAAAAGCCTTGTCGATGACGCGATAATCCCGCAATTACACCGTGTAATGCTCGATCCGCAGTCGTCGGAAGCGGCTTGGGACAAGCTCGACGATAGCGCCCGCACCGCCTTGCAACTGCTCGTTAGCAGCGCGCAGCAACGCATGAAGATCGGACAGTTCGAGCGCTTTTATGGCAAAATCCGAAAACTGGGACGCGCGCAGATCGAAAAGGAACAGCCTCACCTGCAAGGTCAAAGCATTGCCGAAACTCTGTATTATCGGGGCTTCATTGGTGAAGGATACGACAAAGTCGACGACAATCTCATAGGCTTCTTTTACGTGCCGCCGGATCTGGCGGACGCGCTGCCCCTGCACAAAACAAGTTATGAACATATTGAGGTCGAAGATGCCTCCTCTGTTGACCTGCCGTCCCTGCCCGCGATTGACGACGTACAATACATAAGCTCCGCCGATACCTCGATCGTCGACGACCTAACCACCTTGTTGGCGTTCACCCAGGCAAATGAAGTCGAAATGGAGGATGACGGACTCTCCCATCAGGCCATACGAGCGCTGATGCCGTATGTCTTGCGCGACAGTGTAGTGCGTCTGGACTTCCTGCTCGGGCTGGGTATCAGCGCAGCGCTCATCACTTCACAGGACGGCAAAGCCTATCCGCGGCGCAATGAGGTCCGCGCCTTTCTATCCGCAACGCGCGCGGAACAAATTCGGCTGCTCGCGCTGGCATGGCTGGAGAGCCAGACCTACCGCGATTTGTGGCATATTCCGGGCCTTTTCCCCGATGATTCCGGCTGGTCCTATGATCCAGCCGGGGCTCGCGACGCCGTCATGAGCCTCTTCGCAGAGCTGCTGCCCGAGCAAGGCTGGGTTTCGATCAACGACTTGATCGACGTCATCAAAGACATCGAGCCGGATTTTCAACGCCCGGATGGCGATTTCGACAGTTGGTACATTCGCAACGCCGCTGGCGAGTTCCTCAACGGATTTGAGAGTTGGGACGCCGTGGAAGGCTCATTGATCGAATTCTATGTGGTGGGTCCGATGTATTGGTTGGGCTTGGTCGATATCGGCGAAGACGTTCTGCGTTTGACCGCCTACGGACGCGCCTTTCTGGAAATTCAGGATTGGCCCCTGCCTCCAGACCAGCCCTACCCGATCGAGATACGCAACGACGGCGCCTTGCTGGCGTCGCGCCGCGTCAATCGTTTCGAGCGCTTTCAACTGGCGCGCTTCGCTCGCTGGGAACAGGCGGGCGATCCTTATGTCTACCGGCTTGACGCGGACAGCATTCAGCGCGCTAGCGTCCAGGGCATCAAAGTACAGCACATTCAGGCGTTCCTGGTTCGACAATTGGACGGCAAGCCAATTCCCATTCCGATCGTGAAGTTGCTCCGCAACTGGCAAGATGGCGCCAAGACCACGGTGAGTTTTGAATCACATATTATCTTGCGCGCCAACAATGAAGAGGTTCTGGACAAGATTTTCGCCATGCCGGCTTTTCGACGGCATTTAGGCGCGCGCCTCGGTCCCATGTCCTGCGTCATCCGCGAAGACCAATGGCAGGACCTAAGCGACAAGCTCGGCGAAAACGGCATAGAAGTGGACGCGGCAAGCCTGGGACGCGGCAACAGCGGCAACAGCGGCAATAATTGAAAAATGCGGCGGTCAATCCTTCTTGATGCCCAACTGATAGACATCGCTCTTGGACCAGCCCGCCTCTCTGGCAATCGCTTTCGCCGCCGCCGACAGACTCTCGCCCGCGGATATCCGCCCATTCAGGGCAATTATGACTTGCTCGTCCGGCCAGCGGCTCTCTGTGGGCGGGGCGCCGGCAATCAGCAAGGTCACTTCCCCGCGCGGATTCTCTCGCAGAAAATAGTCACAAGCTTCCCCCGCAGAGCCGCGATAAAACTGCTCGAATTTCTTGCTGATTTCACGAGCGACGCAAACAGCTCTCTCGCCACCCAAAACCTCTGCGATCGCTCGCAAAGAGTCGGTCAATCGGTAGGGACTCTCGTAGGCGATGATAGTCCCGGTCTCGCTCGCGAGTTGGCTTAGCAGCGCCTTAAGAGCGGGAGCCTTGCGCGGCAGGAATCCCACAAACAGGAAGCGGTCCATCGCCAGGCCGGAGCCAACTAAAGCGGCGGTGATGGCGCTGGCGCCGGGCAAGGGAACCACGTCATATTCCCGCGCAATCGCTTCTCGAATCAGTTCCGAACCGGGATCAGAAATCCCCGGCGTGCCGGCATCCGATATCAGGGCTACATCACCGGTCGCCAGCGCCGACAGAATCTGATCCAGCTTGGACAGATTGTTGTGTTCGTGATAGCTCGTCATGGGCGTCTTTATGTCAAAATGCTGGGTCAGCACGCGTGATGTGCGTGTATCTTCCGCGGCGATCAAGGATGCCTCGCGCAGGATGCGCAAGGCGCGCAAGGTAATGTCCTCGAGGTTTCCGATCGGCGTTGGAACGACGTAAAGGATTCCCATGCGCTCGCTTCTCTCGTTGTCTGGATCAGGGAGCTTAGCTGGACCGTGCCGGGAAGACATGCGCCAGCGCTTCCGGCATGACGCTCTTGAAGGCGACCAGGCTATGGCCGCTGCCCAACTCGACGAACCTGTATTGCAGATCGGGATCGTGCCCCATCCGCCGTTCCAGAATCCCGCGCAGCGCCAAAGCCGGCTGATAGAAGCGCATGTCTTGTTCGTAACGGCCGACAGAATGGAAGATTCGACGCGGCAATAGCGGAGAATCGCGGAAGCGTTCGGCGTATTCCCGCAGCTTATGCACAGCCGGCTTCCCGCCCAATGGTGGCGAAATCATAATCAAATGGGCGAATATTGCCGGGTTCTTGAGCGCCGCGTGAGCCGCTGCTACGGCGCCTTCGCCGACACCGCCCAATCCCAGATTGACAGGCTCAATGCGGTGCTCGGTCTGCAAAAAGGGCAGCAATTCCGCGACCACCAGGGCATAGTGATTGTCGTTTCCAATGTACTCCGTCACGCGCTCCGATTGGCTGCCGGCCGCGAGCATGGCAATAATCACCGGTTCCATACGTCCATGCTTGATCAGCGCGTCAGCGATATAAGGCACCTCCAGGGTGTTCAGCGCCCATTGGCCATCCATCAAGATCAGCAAAGGGTAAACATGGTTCGAACTGGGGTCGTAACCGGGCGGCGTATAGACCCACAGATTGCGATCGTTGAAGGCCAAATGCGTCGAACTGAAGCGATGGCGATAGACATTCCCGCGCGGCACCGCAGTCATCGCCTGCCAACTGGGGACGGGGCGCGCCCGCGGCATTTGCAAAACGGAGGTGCTGACCTGGGCTGTCTGAACGGTTAGGGCATTAAGCGGGTCGGCTTCCCAAAAGCGATCCACACGATCCATCAAGTTCACTTCTTGCGCGAGCGGCGTGCCCGGATCATCAATCGCGAACATATAGTCGACCAGGGCATCGCGGTCAAAGTAGCGCTGGAAATACCACAGCGAGGTGTCGTCCAACCTCACCAGATTTTCAAAGGGTGGATCCCGGTTCACAATATCAATGTTGACCGAGACCCGATGCGCCGTCACGGAATCATAGACAAAGGTGGCGCGATCGCGCTCGACCCAGGGCCATTCGGTACGCGTCGACAAAAGCTCGTCGACGGCGGACTGCCGAAGATCGTCGGGCAGTTGATAAATCTCGCAGAGAAACTGGATGAAAGAATTCCAGCGCGCTGACGCCAAGACCAACACTCCTGTTGATTGCCTGGGAACAGATCCATTTTAGCACTGGCTTGCACGATCGAAAAACCCGATCTGCGCCGTCCGAGACCTTGCAGAGACGCTCGAGGAACTCTATGCTAGGCGCAGAAGTTCGCTTTTGCCCAAGCAATAGCGCGCTATCATAATTGTATTCTCGCATTTGCTACGATCTAATAGCGTGGCGCGTTGGGAGCAAGCAAGACCGGAGAGTGCATCACCATGAGCAAACCCTACATCTATTCCTTCACGGAGCCGATCAATCCCGAAGCGCTGCGCGTGCTGCTGGGACAGACCGATTGGGCGGATACGCGTTCCCCATTGGATATTCAGCGCATGCTCGACCGCAGCCAAATCACCCTGGGTGTCTGGAACGAAGACCGATTGATCGCTTTTTCGCGTGTCATAACGGACGACATGTATCGCGCCTTGATTGACGACGTGGTTGTCGACATGGGTTTCCGCAGCCAGGGCATCGCATCGACGATGCTGGACAAGCTGCTCAAAAGGCTGCAACATGTGGAGCAGGTCATGCTGGATTGCGCGACTGGCTTGAGCGGCTTTTACGCGCGCTTCGGTTTCCGAGATAAAGGCGGCTCTTCGATGCTGTTGGAAAACAAGCGGTGAGCCGCGGCGGTATAATGGGAGCGCGTAGCGCGCCTGATGCAGGCAGCTTCTTTTGCGGTCTACGTCTCACACTAAACCATTGACTCAGCCGAGCAAGAAAGCTTCAAATGAGCGAACTCAAATACAACCCGGATATCCAGCCTTTCGCGCGCGCCGGCATCCGCGACTCGCTGGAAGACCTGCAACAACAGCATGGCATAAGCAAGATTTATCAGTTGGCAAACAACGAGAATCCGCTGGGTCCCTCTCCAAAAGTGATCGAGGCTATTAATGCTGTCGCGCCAACGCTTTCCACCTACCCGGATTACTCGGACATAGGGCTTCGACAAGCGATCGTCGAGGTGCTCGGACGCGGCTTGACGACGGAACATATCTACACCGGTTGCAGCGGTTTCGAGTCTCTCGAATTGATCGCGCGCGGTTTCCTGAGACCGGGGGACGAAGTGATTCTGTCTTCGCCGACATTCACCGGCGCTTATAAGAAAATCTCCCAACCCTTGGGAGCAAGGGTCGTGGACGCGCCGCTGAAGCCCGATTCATTCGAGTATCGCGTCGACGCCGTGCTGGAAGCGATCAACGAAAAAACCCGGCTAATCATGCTTTGTAATCCCAACAATCCGACGGGAACCGTGATGCCCTCGGCATCAATGAACGCCCTGATGCGCGGTATCCCCGATCACGTCTTGGTCGTTGCGGACGAGGTGTATCACCATTTTGTGGACGATCCCGCATACCCCGATTCACTTCGCTATGTGCTCGAAGGCAAGAATATCGTGGTCGTCCACAGCTTTTCCAAGGCATACGGTCTTGCTGGGCTTCGCCTCGGCTACGGCATTGCCAAGCCCGATCTCGCCAACTACATCGCGGGCTTGCATCGCGGATTTCACCAGAACAAGGTGGCGCTGGCTGCCGGCATCGCGGCCTGCGGCGATCAAGAACATGTCCGCAAGGTCGTTAGCTATCTGAGAGCGGAGGCCAAATGGGTCTGCGCCCAATTGGAGCGGCTGGGCATCCGCTATTGGAAGCCGGCGGCGAATTTCGTCCTGTTCGAAACGCACATGCCGGGGGATGATTTGCAGAGGGCGCTTTTGGAACGCGGCTTCTTGCTGCGCGCGCAAACGCGAAACGAATTGCCTAATGCTGTGCGGCTTAGCCTGGGCGCAAGAGAAGCCAACCAAGCCTTCCTGGCTGCGTTGGAGGCTATACTCAAGGAATTCAACTGATATAGAGACGACATGATCCGGATTACGCGGCAATGTCTCGCAGCCGCCCCTGCAACGGGTCATCGACAAAGCCTCTACAGCCTACGAAAAACATCATTGTCGCGCTTCCTGGCCTGTGATAGAATCTGCCGCGGAATCGCGAAAACTTCGTGTTTCCAAATTCCACATGTCGGGACTCTTGGTGGGTGTTGTTCGCCCAAGGCGGATTTTCACCGGAGGATGAACGACATGCGAGACCAAAACACCAATTGATCAAGGAGATTTGCGATGCCCTCAGCGGTAAAAATGCGTTCCCTTCTCGAGACCGGTGTCCACTTTGGCCACCGTACCAACAAGTGGAATCCCAAGATGGATGAATTCATCTTCACCCAACGCAACGGGATCCACATTATCGACCTGCAGATTACGCTGAAAAACCTCAATAGCTTCCACGACATGATCGCCAAGCTGATCGCAGATGGTGGCAGTGTGCTTTTTGTCGGCACCAAACGGCAAGCCCAGGAGATTATCCAGCGAGAGGCCGGGCGCTGCCACATGCCCTTTGTGAATTACCGCTGGCTAGGCGGTACGCTTACGAATTGGAAGACAATCCGCAGCCGCATCGACACCTTGAAGCAGCTCGAACAACGGCGTGACGCCGGCGAGTTTGACAAGCTGACAAAGAAAGAAGCGCTGGTGCTGAGCCGCAAGATAACCAAGCTGCAATTGCGCCTCGGCGGTATTCGCGAGATGAACCGCATCCCGGATATGCTAATCGTCGTTGATGCCGAACGCGAACACACCGCCGTGAAGGAAGCCAATATTCTCGGAATTCCGGTCCTGGCGCTGGTCGATACCAATGCCGATCCTGACCTTGTTGATCACATTTTGCCCGCAAACGACGACGCGATGCGTTCGATTCGGCTCTTGGTAAGCGCCCTGGCGGATGCTGTTCTCGAAGGACAAAACCTGCGACAATCTGCGGGCATTGAAGAGGAAGAAGAGCAAAGCTTCACCGATACTTATGACGACGAACTCGGCGACGAAGATTTGCTGGGCGAATCGACGCTGGCGAAGCTGCGCGATTCCAAGCTCTTCGGCGATGACGAAGGAGAGACGGACGAATCCAGCAAAAATGCCGCTGGCGCCGAAGTTAAACCAGCGGCCGAAGCGGAATCATAAGCTTAAGAATTACTGAAGACCCTGTCCGAATGGAGCATGTAAGGCAAATGGCTGTAAGCGCAAAAGAAGTTAAACAACTACGAGACAAGACCGGCGCCGGTCCCTTGGATTGCAAGAAGGCGCTGGAGCAGTTTGACGGTGATATGGACCAGGCTGCGGAGTTCCTGCGCGAAAAGGCGCTCAAAGATGGTATCAAGCTGCAAGGCAAGGGCCGAAGCGCCAATGAAGGCGTGATCGGCAATTACCTTCACTTCGACAATCGCTTGGCGGTCATCGTCGAGGTCAACTGCGAGACCGATTTTGTCGCGGCGACCGATCGCTTCAAATCATTTGCAAAAGATATCGCTATGCACATCGCCAACCTCAATCCGCAATATGTCAAGCGAGAAGATGTCCCGGCAGACCTTGTCTCGGCAGAATCAAGGGTCCAGCTCGAGCGCGCGCTAGAGGAAGGCAAGCCGGAAAACATCGCTGAAAAGATTGTCGCCGGGCGCATGAACAAATGGTACGAAGAGATCGTTCTGATGGAACAGGCTTTCATCAAGGACGATGACAAAACCATTAGCCAATACTTGCAGGAGACGGTCGCCGAGGTCGGTGAAACCATCAACATCGAGCGCTTCCAGCGCTTTGCCATCGGCGACGGAGCATAGGCGCTTGCGAGAAAGGCTAGCCGAGATGCCTTTTCCCACGGATGATCAAGACAATAAGGGGATTAGCACAGCGCTAGTCCCCTTATTTATTGAGCCCCATTGCTCGCTAGAGCAGGAGAGCAATTATTTTGTGTAGACGCGACATTCCTGTGTCCTTCTCGCCGATCACGCGACGAGCCGCTTCTCTTGTCGACTGCTGATATGCTAGACCAAATGGACTGGGACATAAGGCTCTTTGTCTATCGCTCGTTCGCAAGTCAAGGCATTCCTCCCGCCGTCGAAGAAATCGCCCGGCATTTCCATATTACTGTTCCCGCTACAAAACGGGCTTTGCATCGATTGCATAAGGCTCATGCGCTATTTCTACGCCCGGGCTCGGACGACATCCTGATGGCGAACCCTTTGTCCGCGGTCGCCACCGACTATCAGGTCACCGTTGGCAAAAGGCGCCTATATGCCAACTGCGCCTGGGACGCGCTCGGCATCCCGGCAATGCTACGTGCGGACGCGAAAATCGAAGCGCGGCATCCGCTCGACCGCAATCTGGTTCATTTCTCAATCGAAGGCAGCAAGTTGAGTTCCGAGAGCGGAGGGATGGTACATTTCGCCAAACCCTTCCGGAATTGGTACGATAACCTCATTGATACTTGAGCGACTATTCTGTTCTTCCGTGAGGAGAAAGAGGTTGACCAGTGGCGCCGCAGGGAAGGTCGAATGAAAGGAGCGCTGGTGTCTTTGCAAAAGGTATGGACGCTTTCGCAGCGGTGGTATGGCGATCGCATGTCGCCGGCCTTCCGCGGCAGAACGCTGAATGACGCGCGCGCGATATTCGCCTCGCTTGATTTGACCGATGATTTCTGGATGGGTGATTAGAACCGGCGAGCAATGGTGACAAAGTTCTGGAATAAGGAGCTGAAATGAGCAAGTCTGGCGAGCTACCCTATCAACGTGTATTGCTGAAACTGAGCGGAGAAGCCCTGGCGGGAAACAGTGGATTCGGAATTGATCCCGAAAAAGCGGCATACATTGCCCAGCGTGTGCGAGAAGTCTATGAATTGGGTATGCAAGTAGCCATCGTCATCGGAGGCGGCAACCTGTGGCGCGGCGAGCCCGCGGCGAAGCTCGGCATGGAGCGCAGCACGGCTGACCATATGGGAATGATCGCTACGGTGATGAATGGATTGGCTCTCCAGGACGCCATTGAGCGGCTAGGCATCATTACCCGCGTACAAACCGCGGTGCAAATGAATTCAATCGCTGAACCTTATATCCGCCTGCGCGCGATTCGACACATGGAAAAGGACCGTGTCGTCATCCTGACAGGCGGCATTGGCACACCCTATTTCACGACCGATTCCGCAGCCGCCCTGCGCGCAAGCGAGATCGACGCTGATGTGATCGTGAAAGCCACCAAAGTGGACGGCGTGTATTCCGCCGACCCCGTACACAACCCGGGGGCGACGCGATTTGGCAGATTGGCGTATCAAGATGTGCTCGAGCGCCATCTACGCGTGATGGATACCACAGCATTCACGCTTTGCCAGGAAAATGAGATGCCGATCATTGTGCTTAACTTCTGGAATCCGGACGACTTGGTCAAGGCTTTGCGAGGAGATACATCTGTCGGCACTCTGATCTGCGACTAATGACGACTGATATCCCCGCTTTCAATGATCGGCGTCGCTGGCGGGCATCGAGGGAACCAACGTCGTTATCCCGCTTTCGTCGACCATGTTACACTTGGAAACGATTCGTTTGTAAATCAACTGGAACGACATGAGTTCGAGCGCTGGCAAGCGGATAGCCGTCTTCTCTATGAATCCGCTCTTTCCGAACTTTGCCTTGGGCGGCGGGCAGGTCCAACTCAAGAAGGTTGCGCTTCACCTGGGCGAGCTCGGTCATCGCTTGACCATATTATCGACCCGTCATGCTGAATCCACTGAGCCCTTCTCCTGGCACGAAAACGTTCACATCCAGCCGATCCTGCGCTTCAAGCAGCCTTTCCCTGAACCCTATTTTACGCCCCTTTACCATATCGCCAACGCAATGCGCGCGGTCGGCGACGCTATAGCGAATGCCGATTTTCATTACAGCCACGACGGCGGTTTGATATTCCCCTATGTTTACCGAGACAAGCCCACCATCATTTCGATGCGCAGCATCATCTTTCCAGAGACCTTGCAATCTGCCTTGCTGTTTCAAGGCGATGAATGGATCTTGCCCTCCGAGCACACAAGAGCGTCTTATGCAGCAGTCGTTTCGCAGTTTTCGCCCGAGGTCGAAACGAGAATGCATGCCATCCATAACGGTTTCGATTGGCGGAAATTTCGCTACACCGAACCGGATGCCATCTTCGACGTGATACCCAAAACGATTGCGGAGCGTCCGATCCTGTTATTCCCTCACAGACCGGATCCAAACAAGGGTATCTACGAAGTGATTAAGGTGGCAAGAAAACTCGTCTATGACTATGGCTGGACCGATTTGCGCGTTCTGGTACCGCGCGGCGTAGACGCGGAAACGGAACCGGGCAATCGCGCCTACTATCAGCAGTTGCAGAGGGAGATTGGCTCGACCGGACTGACTGACAATTTTTACTTCCACGATTGGATAAACGAAGATTTGATCGCGGAATACTACAGCATCGCCGATGTGACCATGTGCATCGGCAATTGCGTCGAGACCTTCGGCAATACGCCATTCGAATCGCTGGGCTGTGGCACGCCGCCGATTCTGTCACGCGTCTCGACCTACCGGGATCTTTTCTCGGACGAACACGTTGATCGGGTCGACTACGGAGACATCGACGGGGCAGCTGAACGCGCGCATAACATATTGAGCGAAAAACGGCGCACGTCGCCATCGACGCTGCATTACCTCAAGAGCGAGTTCTCGCTTGAGACAATGGTGACGCGCTACGCGGATGTGATCCTCAACGCGCGAAAGAAACCAGCGCTAAGCTACCGACTTCCAAAACTCAGCCAAAACACCCTGTATCGCAAAGCGCCCTGGTGCTATCTCTCGGAACGCTTCGGGATCTACCATGATTTCCGCGCAAGTTACAACGAGGACAGCCTACTAGTCTCGACCTTGCGCGCGAATCCGGACGGCTTCGCAGGCAAGCGCGTCGATTCCACAACGCTGCATGATTGGCTCGACAACGGATATGTCGTGCCTGTGGTAAATGCCTGAGGCTCAGTTGCGGTCACAAGCGCCCCGGCGGATTCTCAAATCAGCCGCATCTGCCCTGCGACAGAAGCGCGAACGCTGCGTAGTACTGGAGTACATGCTATACTGACTTCAGGTTAAATGCTTGGGAAGTCCAACCTATGGCAGTTGTCAGCGAATTGATAGACGTCGGCTTGGCATTGAAGCGGCAAGGCAAACTCAAAGGCGCTATCGAACATTTTCGGCAGTTGCATGCGACATATCCCGAAAACGCCAGGATCATGTTCGAATTGGCAGTATGCTGGTCAGCCTTTGATGTTCCCGAACAAGCGCTTCCACTCTATCGCGAGTTGCTTGCCCGTCCCAAAGGCAAGAGCCTGCCAGCAAAGGACCTGCCGCGTCTTTACACCAGGCTCGGCGCCGCGCTTTATGCCCTGCAGGAATATGACGAAGCCTTGTCGATTCTGGACGATGGACTGCGCCTCCATCCGTCTTATCGTCCCTTGCGCGCCTACCGCATCTTTGCGCTGCAAGCCGCCGAGATGCCCGGAAGCGCGCTAAATGACGCGCTTGAGCTAATGCTGGAGTCGCTGGCGCCTTCGCGCTGGGATACCTTTGAAGATCAGATCCGACAGATCGTCAGAGAAATGCGCGACATGCACGCCGAAGCCGCGATCGCTGCTGACAGCTCAGAGATCAAAGCCAAGTCGCAAGGGATCGAAAACCAAGACTCCCAGACATTGGCGAAGCCGGCGGACGGCACTAAATCGCGCCAGCACCTTAAACTTTCTGCCTCGGCGCTGGACGATGAGACAAAAGCTGATAAACAGCAAACTCCGAAAACCGACGGAGAAAACAGAATCACTGTCGACTTGGCCGACCCAATTGAAGAAGATTTTCAACTAGACGTAAGAGTCGTGAAGCAGAGAGCCAAAACGCGCAAGAACCAGAAAACTCGGGGGGGGCGCAGCCAACTGGGCAAGAAGTCGGTACGCATCAATATCAGCGATGCAAACGACGAAAGCGAGCCTTCTTCCGAGGATGACGCGCCTCCCGCTCCAACCGGCAAGGTTCAGATACCGATTGACAACGATTAAGCGCTTCAAGATTGCTTACTCGCGCCCTGTTCTCCCGTGAGCGCCCAAGACTCGGTTCAGATTTGGCTCGCCTTCCTCTATAATCAACTGCCTGCGACACGATCAACGTGAAAGGCTCTCATGATCGTCATTCTTGCGCATGGCGCGCTGGGCCCTTTTGATGAGATCATATTTGTGAGCATCGCTATCATCTTTCTAGTTATGATGGGCATCAGTTGGGCGCGCAGCCAGGGATTGCCCGAATTAGAAGATGATGCGTCAGAATCAGCAGACGGCGAGCGTTTTGAACTGGAGTAAAGGAAAGTTATGAGATTAGAGCATGCAGCGTTCAACGTGAAAGATGTTAGAGCATTTGCGGCTTGGTATGCCGAACATCTGGAAATGGAGATCGTTCGTTCCTTCGACGAACCACCGTTCATTCACTTTTTGGCGGATTCGGCAGGCAAGAGCCTGATCGAAGTTTACAGCAATCCCCTGGGCGAGTTCGTCGCCTACGGCGATTATCATCCGGTCACATTTCACTTGGCCTTCGCGGTCGACGACATGGAAGCGACGCGACAGCGCCTGGTAGCTGCCGGCGGCAGGCTGGACGGCGAGGTCGATACGATGCCAACAGGCGACAAGCTGGCTTTCGTGCGCGATCCCTGGGGCTATACCATTCAACTCGTGCAGCGCGTGAAGCCTATGCTGGATTGAGCCGCGCAGGGCATCTAACTGTAGGGACTTTGCGAGACGAAGATCCCAACTTGAGGAAACCGGATGAAGATCCAATTCGACTTGCGAAGCGAAGGCGAAGCGTTGCCGGAGGCTTTCCTCGACGAGACGGAACTTGAGCAAATGTTTGAAAGCACGCGACGCTCGATCGGAGCGGGTTTGCGCCGCAAGTTTCGCGATGTCCTTTGCGCCGAACACGAGCGAGCGCCGAGTTTCCTGATCAGTGGCGTCTACGACAAGGAAACAGAAGAACTGGACATTCAGTACCACGTAGACACCTGTTGCCATTACTTCTTGCTGCGCGTGATGCAGATTCTCAACCAGCGGGGCTAACGGAGAACATATCATGAGAGTGCTGCTGCAACGCGTGAGCGCCGGATCAGTGACCGTAGACGGCAAAATCTGTGGGGCGATTGAACAAGGATACGTGGCGCTGGTCGGGGTCGCTCACAACGATACAGCAGTAGAGGCGGAGCGTTTGGCTAAGAAGACCGCCAACTTGCGCGTTTTCTCGGACGACGACGGCAAGATGAATCTGTCGCTCCTCGACGTCAACGGAGGCGCGTTGGTTGTTTCGCAATTCACCCTGTATGCCGACGCCCGCAAGGGCCGTCGTCCCAGCTATATTGATGCCGCTCCCCCACAGCAGGCTGAACCGCTGGTGTCGCGTTTCGCCCAATGCTTAAAAGCCGCTGGCGTGAAGCGAGTTGAACACGGGGTCTTCGGCGCGCTGATGCAAGTCGAAATCCACAATGACGGTCCAGTGACCATCATGCTCGATAGCGACATCCTGTAAATTGTGTCTACAGGACAATCAAAAAGCGGCTCTTTCCGAGCCGCTTTTCTTTATCCGATTCCTTTGTCGTCATGCAGGGGGCTTAATCATCTTCCTCGCCCAGCGGCAGAACATTCGGCCAGACCGAGGCATGGTGCTCGTAGGCGTCAATGCCGATGCGATCCGCTTCCGGATGTACGTGCAGGACATCTATGCGGTTAAGCGCTGTGAACATAATGTAGCTGGTTACTGTTGTCCAAACCGCGACCGTGACAACGCCGATCAACTGCGCCCCAAAGGTATCGAGCGTACCGCCATCAAACAAGCTGGGCGCGCCCAGCGCCTTTGAACCGACAATGCCGATCATCAGCGTGCCAAACGCGCCACAGGCGCCGTGGACAGAGAACGCGCCAACCGCGTCATCAATCTTGAGGTTTTCCACGACGCTGATCGATACCACCAAGACGACGCCTGCCAGCAAGCCAATGATGATAGCGTTCAGCGGCGTGACAGAGGCGCAGCCAGCGGTGATGGCGACCAAGCCAGCCAGCGAGCCGTTCAAAATGAAGCTGACATTCCAGTGCTTCGTGATGAAATAGGTGTGGAACATCGCGCCGAGCGCGCCAGCGGTGGCAGCCAACGTTGTGTTGACGGCGACCAGACCGAGAACATTCACGTCATTCGCGCCCAGAGCGGAGCCAACGTTAAAGCCGTACCAGCCAAACCAGAGAATGAAAGTTCCCAGCGCGGCGATGCCAAGATTTGACGCCGCGGGCGGACGTCCGAATACGCGGCCAACGCGCGGACCGAGCACGTAGGCGCCGACCAGCGCCACAATGCCGCCGGTCATGTGCACGATGGTCGAACCAGCAAAATCGATGAAACCCTGCGCTGAAATCCAGCCGCCGCCCCAAGTCCAGAAGACGACAACGGGGTAGATGATCGCGCCCAGGATGGCGCTGTAGATGAGCTTGCCGACGAAATTTGTACGCTCTGCCATAGCGCCGGTGGCGATGGTGGCAGCCGCGCCGGCAAAGGCGAACTGGAAGAAGAAGCCAACAAACAAGGCGCCGTCGCCGTCGCCAGTGCCATCCGCGCCGCCGAGCATCAACGGTATGTTGGCTGGCGCCCATCCGCCGCTAGCGAGCTCGGCGTCGTAAGTGCCGTAGGCAATGCCATAGCCAACTATGAAAAAGACAATGGCAGTGATACAGGCATCCATGAAGTTCTCGGCGAGCGAGTTGACCACCCCCGTTTCGCGGATCATGCCGCCCTCAAGCATGGCAAAACCGGCCTGCATGAAGAAAACCAAGAAACCTGCGATCAAGATCCAGGTTTGATCGAGATTGAACTGAACATCGGCCGCGCTAATCGCATCTTCCATCATCACTTCTTCGGCGGCGGCGTCCTCCGCGGGAGGATCGTCTTGCGCGATGACATCAAAACCGAAGCTATAAAGTACCACCAAACCGATCAAAATTGACAAAAGCCGGTAAAGCAAATTGCGCTTATTCATGCGCATCCCTCCACGCAGTTCAACTGCAACATCTACCAATCTCACGTTAAACAGTCTATCGCAGACCTAACTCTTGCAGTCACCGCAAATCTATCTCAATTCTGAGCAATACTTTTAGCAGTTTTTCACAATCCAGCGACTGATTCTCGAACAAATCCGTGTCATCATCTGTAATACTATCGCAAACCGCGCATTATTGACAAGCGATTTCAGCCACCAATTTTGAGTTTCTTGTCAGAAATGACCATAAAACCAGGGAGGGCTAGCGTTTATGCGCCATGTTACGATTAATATTAGCTAGATTTCCCATCTCAGCGGTTCGCGTCGGGGCAAACGACTGGACGCGGTCCAAGCCAAGCGGAATACCTTTGTACGTTTTTGACAGTGGATTCGCCTTCGCAGTTCAAAGGCGCAAAATGCGTCACGATAAAGCGTCGTGCCTGATCGCTTTGAGACGTTTCATCACATCGTTGGTTCCGCGTCCGAAGTAATCGTAGAGCAGCCGATACTCGGAATAGAGTTTGTTATACACCAACTGATTTTGCGGGATTGGCGTCACGACTTCTTCTTTGAGCTTGCCCATATTCTCGGCGGCCGCCTGAATATCCGGGTAAATGCCCGCCGCCACAGCGGCGTGCATGGCCGATCCCAGCGCAGGCGCTTGCGCCGAACCGGAGAGCTTGAACGTTCTGCCCGTGACATCGGCATAGATCTGCCGCAACAGCGCGTTTTTCTCTGGCAATCCGCCGGCCGCAACCAATTCTTTGACTTCGACGCCCTTCTCTTCAAAGGCTTCGATTATTTCGCGCGTGCCAAATGCCGTCGCTTCAATAAGCGCCCGATAAATCTCAGGCGCTCGCGTCGCCAGCGTCATGCCCAGGATCATGCCGTTCAGATCAACATCGACCAGAGTGCTGCGGTTGCCGTTCCACCAATCCAGCGCGATCAGCCCGTGTTCGCCAACTTGCTGCTTCGCGGCTTCCTGTTCCAGGTACTCGTGTATGCCGATGCCCGCGCCTGCGGCTGCCTCATGGTATTCAGGGGGCACGGCATTGTCGACGAACCAAGCGAAGATGTCGCCGACGGCGCTTTGACCGGCCTCGTAGCCGTACAATCCGGGAATGACACCCCCTTTGACAACGCCACACATGCCGTCAACCACTTTCAAGTCGGTGCCAGACAAAATATGGCAGCTGGAGGTACCCATCACCATCACCATGACGCCCGGGTCTGTGGCTTTGACCGCCGGCGCAGTCACGTGGGCGTCTACATTGGCCACCGCAACCGCGATCCCAGCCGGCAATCCCATCATCTGCGCCATCTCGGCGGTTAAGCCGCCGGCTCTTTCACCCAGTTCGGCGAACTCTCGGCCGATTTTCTCGTCCACTACGTTTTCGAAGGCCGGATCCAGCGCCCTGAAATAGGCTTTGGAGGGGAAATCGCCATCTTGCACCAATGCCTTATACCCGGCTGTACAGGTGTTGCGCGTTTCCACACCGGTCAATTGCCAGATCACCCAATCCGCCGCTTCCACGAATTTATCGATCTGGGCATAAATGTCGGGCCGTTCTTGGACGATCTGCAGCAACTTGCTGAAGAACCACTCGGAGGAGATCTTGCCGCCGTAACGCGGCAGCCAGCTTTCGCCCATTTGCCTGGCGGTTTCATTGATCTGGTCGGCTTGGCGTTGCGCGGCATGATGCTTCCACAACTTGATATAAGCATGAGGCTCGTCCTTCAGCTCCGCCAGGAAGCAGAGTGGCGTGCCATCAGCCTTGGTCGGCATGGGAGAGCTCGCGGTGAAGTCGATGCCGATCCCCTTGACATCGGCGGGGTCGACGCCGCTTTCCCCCAAAACTGCCGGAATTGTCTCAGCAAAAACATCAATATAGTCTTGCGGATGTTGCAGCGCCCAATCCGGCGGCAATCGCTTGCCGGAAGGCAAAGTTTCGTCCATGACCGCGTGCGGATATTCGAACACTGCCTCGGCAATCTCGCCGCCATCGCGCGTATCGACCAGAACCGCGCGCCCGGACAATGTTCCGAAATCGAGCCCAATGGTATACATGAAGCAACCTCTTCTCATTTGCCTTAATCTGCGGCGTATATTGTCTCAAATCTAGCATTCAAGTGCAAACTTAATCCGATTCTTATCAACTTGCGATTACCCGCCAGACGCTTTATCCGCTAGAATATCTAATTTAATAAACTGCGTCGTTCATGCGACGAGAATGCTTATTATTTTGCGTGAGCGTGGCAGATCCATTCGTCGGTTACGCGCCGAGTGGCTTTAATGGATTGTTTAGAACTTACCATAACAATGATTATCGGATTCTGAATTCGAGGGCAAGCGCCAATGCATGAGGGTCGATTCCCGCCGGGTCCGCCGGATATCGGCAGCAGTCCCATTGAACAGTACCTGACGTATCGCAAGTTCCTGGCGGATCCGCTCAAGCGCGTCACGGAATGGGTCGCTGCCTACGGCGATGTCATGCACTACAAGTCCGGCGCTCGCCATCAGTACCTGATTGCCAATCCCGATATGATCCGCGAAATTCTGGTTCGGCAATCCCAGATCTTCATCAAAGGACCCGATTATACCAACGAAAAAACCGGCTTGGCGCGCTTCATGGGCAAGGGATTGGTCACCAGCAATGGCGAGTTTTGGAAGCGTCAGAGGCGGCTGGTTGCGCCTGCCTTTCACACGGGGCGAATCACAGCATATGCCGATACCATGGTGAATTACACATTGGAACGTGTGGAGCGATGGCAAGACGGCGACGTGCGCGATGTCGACGAAGAGATGATGCAACTCACGCTGATGATTGTCGGTCGGACCCTGTTTGACGCTGACGCCTCGACCACCGTCAACCAGGTGAAATCCGCAGTGGAAGTCGTGCAGAAAGCCAGCAATACAGCCAACCTGTTACCAGCCTGGGTGCCAACCCCACTGCGCATTCGCTCGCGCCGCGCCAATGCCGTATTGGACAAGATCGTTTACGGATTTATCAATCAACGTCGTTCCACTGGGGAAGACCGGGGCGATCTTCTGTCAATGCTATTGTTGTCCGAAGACGAAGACGGCGATCGCATGACTGACCTGCAAGTGCGGGACGAAGCGGTCACACTATTCCTCGCCGGCCACGAAACTACGGCGAACGCGCTTAACTGGACCTGGTGGCTGCTGGCGCAATACCCGCAAGTCGAGAAACGACTCCACGACGAGTTGGACAGCGTATTGGCGGGGAAACCACCAACGCTGGAAGATTTACGCCGCCTTCCTTATACCGATATGGTCGTCAAAGAATCCATGCGTCTGATGCCCCCGGTCTGGTCGGTCGGGCGCGTGAACCGGCAGGCGACGGAAGTCTTGGGTTACAGCTTCCCCGAGTGGTCGGGCGCGCAGATCCTGATCTATTGCGTTCATCGCCACCCCGATATCTGGGAGCGGCCAAACCAATTCATTCCCGAACGATGGGCTGATGAACGTATCAGCCAGATCCCAAAATACGCCTACATACCCTTTGGGGGCGGTCCGCGCATCTGCATCGGCAACAGCTTCGCCACGATGGAAGCCAACCTGCTGCTGGCGACGATCGCCCAGCGTTTCCAGTTGCGTTTGCTCGAAGGCGTGGAGATCGTGCCCCAGCCTTTTATCACTATGTTCCCGCGCGACGGCTTGCCGATGCGGCTGGAAACACGCCAGCCAGAATTGAAGCAAAAGCCCGATCTGGCAGCAGCCGGCCACTAGCCCGACAAACCCGCTGTCGATACGCAACAGGATAGGCGTTACAATACTGTTCAGATCAGACAGCGAATCTGGAGTCTATCGTGATTGAACTGACCCGAAAACTGGTGGAAACCTGGGGACCGCCCGGCTACGAACATCGCATCCGAGACATCATCCGCGACGAGGTCAGCGCGCTAGCGGAGGAGACCTGGGTTGACGGCTTGGGCAATCTGATTTGCCGCCTTGGTTCCGGCGGCAAGAAGGTGCTGATCGCCGCGCACATGGACGAGATCGGTCTGATGGCCAACTATCAGGAGCCGGAAAGCGGCTATCTGCGATTCACGGCTATGGGAGGCTTGCGAGCCGACACGCTCAACGGCAACCGCGTCCTCTTTGAAGACGGCACGGTCGGTGTAATCGCGGTGCAGAACGGCGGCGGCAAGTCGCTCGACGACTTCTATATTGATGTGCAAACCGACGATGACAGCAATGCCATTCCAATAGGACAGCCGGCCGGTTTCATGCGCGAGATGCAAGTGCGCGGCAAGCGCATCGTGGCTAAGTCGCTAGACGACCGCATTGGCTGCGTCGTGGCCATTGAAACCATGCGCAGGCTGGATCGACAAGCGCCGAACGAAGTGTACTTCGCATTCACTGTCCAGGAAGAAGTTGGCTTGCGAGGCGCGAAGACCGCGGCGCAGGGCGTCCGCCCGGATATCGGCATCGCAATTGATGTCACGGGCAGCGGCGACCAGATCCGCGGACGAAAAATGCTTGTCAAGCTGGGCGGGGGCGCCGCAATCAAGGTCCATGACCCGGGCCTGGTGGTGCCTGTGGCGATCAAGAATTGGATGATCGACCGCTGCGGAGCGGATGACATCCCGTATCAATTGGAGTTGCTCGCTGGCGGAACAACAGACGCCTCGGCCATTCAACTGGCCGACGCCGGCGTACCCAGCGGCTGTATCTCGATTCCCACGCGCTATCTGCATACGACCAGTGAAACCGCCGACATCAGAGATGTTCAGGCATGTATCGACCTGCTGACCGGCTTGCTCGCCAATCCGATAGCGATCTGATCGAGGCCGGAGAATCATAACCGCGCGAATCCAAAGTCCTGGGATTTCACGACTTATGAAGGCTGTACTCTGTAAATCTTTCGGCGCGCCCGATCAACTGACGGTCGAAGACCTCGCAAGTCCGCCGGTCAAAAAGGGCGAAGTCAAGATCAGGGTGCGCACTAGCGGCGTCAACTTCCCCGACGCGCTGATGATCCAGGGCTTGTATCAATTGAAGCCATCCTTTCCATTCAGCCCGGGCCTGGAGGTCGCTGGCGATATCATCGAAGTTGGCCAGGGTGTGGACGCTGAGCGCGTCGGCCAGCGGATTATGGCCACCATGATGTTCGGCGGCTTTGCCGAAGAAGTCGTCGTTCCGCAGGCCTCCGCGCTGCCCATGCCCGAAACTATGCCCTACGAAAGTGGCGCTGGCTTTCCGCTGGTGTATGGAACGGCGCATGTCGCCCTGTCACACCGAGCCCGGCTGCAAGCCGGCGAAACCTTGCTCGTATTAGGCGCGGCAGGCGGCGTCGGTCTGGCGGCAGTGGAAATCGGCAAGCTGATTGGAGCGCGCGTGATAGCCGCCGCCAGCAGCGCGCAGAAGCTGGCTTTGGCGCGCTGCCGCGGCGCCGACGAAACGATCAACTATAGTGACGAGAACCTGCGCGATCGCGTGAAATCGCTAACTGAAGACCGTGGCACGGACGTCATCTTCGACCCGGTTGGTGGTGATATTTTTGACCAGGCGGTTCGGTGTATCGCTTGGGAGGGCCGCTATCTGGTGATCGGATTCGCCAGCGGACGGATACCGACCTTGCCCGTCAATATCGCCTTGCTGAAAAACGCGTCTTTGGTCGGCCTGTTCTGGGGCGCCTACCTTTCCCAGGATCCCGCCGTCGTCAAGCAGTCCTTCCAGCAGTTGCTGACCTGGTACAGCGAGGATCGCTTGCGGCCGCATATTCACCGAACCTACGCGCTCGAAGACGCGCCCAATGCGCTTGAGGACCTCATCAATCGCAGGGCGATGGGCAAGCTGGTTCTGACGGTCTAAGGGCTCTCTCCTCGCCCGGCGCTCCTTCATTCCTGGCTGAGCCTAGCGAATATATGTTCTAAGCCCAGTCGCCCGAAAACGGGTTCTGTGATATGCTATGCGTGGGGACGCAAGTATTTGGGGGGCAAATACTGTATTTTCCCGACCGTTAGATCAAAATCAGTCAAGGTTGAATGATGGCCTATCGCGGCGACGATGAGCCGGAATACATCGACGACGATGAATATTTCGACCCAGATGCCTTGGGCAGCGGCGATCGGGGCGCAGAAGGCCGTCCGCCGGATGCCCTAAGGCGCGGCTCTTCCAACGTCTTGGGGGGGAGCGGATCGCGCAGAGACGCTATCGACGCCTCCTCTTCGAGCGGTGACGCTCGGGATAACAAGTCTTTGCGGACAGTGTCCAGCGGACCCCGTGAGTCCAAGCGCGCCCAACCCAACCGCCCTCCCAAGAAGTCTCGCAGGGGCAAAACGAAAGCCGCCAGGGCGCGTGAGAGCGACGGCAAGCGGGATTCTCGAGGACGCGCGCAGGGTTCCCACGATGGGTCAAACGATAGCAATCGAGCGGAGCGCGGCAATCAAAAAGGAAGCGCCAAACGTCGATTCATGAGTCTGCGATCGCCCTTTCGTCGAAACAAGGTAACTGATGAGGCCAAGAAGGATGCCCGGACGCGTGACAAAAGCGGTAAGACAAGCAAACTGAAGGCTCTTTCCGCCCGCGTCGGCAACTTGCGTCAAAGCCTGCAACGAGCCAAACCAGTCGAGGACGCTCGCCCGGAGCAACCTGTCAGACGCTCGGAGGGCGGATCAAACAAGCCCTCCATTCGCGCCGCATTTGGCGCCAGCCGCGGCGATACTCGAAGGACACGGCGCGAAATGCAGTCTGTTGGCACGTCTCAGAGCCGTTTGGATCGCGCCGACTCCGTCGAGCAACACGCAAGCCCCGGCAGTCATATCCGTCCCAGCAAGGCGCCAATCTTCAAGTCAAGCGAATGGCTCGATTTGGATCGCAAGCTGGATCTGATCGGCGTAGGACTGGTCTTCGGCGCCATCGTCTTGTTTTTCAGCGCACTTTCGCGCGAACAGGCTGCGATCGGCGCGGTACACAAGCTGATAGGCCAACTGCTGGGCTGGGGAGCTTTAGCGGTTCCAATCACGATGTTTGCCATCGGCATGTGGCTGATCGTTCGGCATTTTGGCGATCAGGCGCCAATGATTGATCCGGTGCGTCTGGCCGGCGCCTTAACCGCATTTATCGGCGCGTTGGTATTGTTCCAGTTTGGGGAGTCATTGAGCTATGCCGGGGACAGCTATTGCGCGCCGGATTGTGTGCGCGGCTTGGTAGAGCGTTCCTATCTCGGCGGTCGCGGCGGGGGACTAATCGGCGGCTGGATATACCAGGTCCTTGTTATTAATCTGACCGAGGTGGGCGGCTTCGTGATCGTGGCTATGGTCTTGACCTTCGCGACCATGATGATCACGCGCTTGAGCATGGCTGAGTTGGCCGCCGTGACAATCGGATTCACGCGGGGCATGCGTGACAACATGGCGCGGCGAGCCGCCAGACGACGCGCGCAACAACTGCAAATGGAAGAGCGAACGATGCTGGCTCGGCAAGAGGCAACCGTCCGTGTCTCGAAGCCGGAGTCGGCCAAATTGTCAGGCTCGGTAGCCGGCATGAACGCGCTGCCCGAGCCATCCGGCGATACCATGCCGATTCCGAATCGACTGCGTGACATGCTTGCCAAGCGCGTCAGTCTCTTGAGAGCCTCCGCCGAATCTAGCGCAGAAGCCGCTGACCGCGAGGTAGAGACGGCAAGGGCGCCAAATTGGCAAGGATCGCGTATCTTCGGACGACTCTTTGCTGGGGGCGCATCTGAAACTCGAAACCCTGCCCCGGCGGAGGATACGAGCGCGGTGAAGGCAAGCAAACCAAAGGTAAGGCCCAATTGGCGCTCTTACGGAGCCAAACCCGCGCCGCCGATGAGACCCGCGGAACCGATTCAGCCGCAATCCGCTTCATTCGCGTCCTCAATCGCAGGGGCGCCGGCAGCGCCGATGGAGCGGCCAACGGAGCGACCATTTGAGGAACCTGACATCACGCCCTCCAAGCGGCAAGAACCGCAGCCCGCATCGGACGATCTCGACCATGAAAGCGCGCGCTCAGACGATAATACTTGGCCAGTGCCGCGCCCAATGGAGTCGCCCAAGCCGAGATCGGATTCGGTACAGGTCATCCGCCCCACAAGCGACGCCAATGAGCCATCAGATTCCTTCAGCAAACCTGAAGTCCCACCCGACCAGCTTGACGACCAGTCGGGCGCGGTCGTGGAAACCGCCGCTGAACTCTCGAGCCCCTTTCCCCGGGCTGTGGAGCCGGTGAGCCCCGAAAACCAGACTGTTTCGACCGGACCGGCGGGGCGGTCGCGACCTCGCGCCGATTGGCAGTTGCCAGATTTCCGCGCCTTGCTCACCGGCGGCTCCACTGGCGAAATGGACGAAGAAGTCTTGCTGCAGCAAGCGCAGATAATTGAAGATACGCTGACAAGTTTCGGCGCGCCCGGGCGCGTGGTGGAGCTTAATACCGGTCCGGTGATTACGCAGTTTGGCGTCGAACCCGATTATTTGACATCGCGAACCGGCAAGCGCAGTCGTGTCAAGGTCAGCGCGATCGCCCAGTTGGACAAGGATCTGCAACGGGCGCTGGGGGCAAAGTCGATCCGTGTAGAAGCGCCAGTGCCGGGAAAGGGTTATGTCGGCATTGAAGTGCCCAATCCGGACTCGGCGATGGTAAGCCTGCGCGATGTCATGGAATCACGCAGTTTTCAACATATTGATTCTCCCCTGGCGATCGCCCTGGGCATGTCCGTTGACGGCAAGCCGGTTTCTGCCGATCTGACGCAGATGCCTCACCTTTTGATCGCCGGCACCACCGGTTCCGGCAAGTCCAAATGCATCAACGCCATCATTATCAGCATCCTGGCCAACCAGTCGCCTGACGATGTCAAATTCATTATGGTTGATCCAAAACGGGTAGAATTGACCGGCTACAATGGCTTGCCGCATCTGGTCGCGCCGGTCGTCGTGGAACTTGAAAAGACAGTGGGCGTCTTGCGCTGGGTCACGCGCGAGATGGACGAGCGCTACAAGAAGTTCAGCAAGGCTGGCGCGCGCAACCTGATCGATTACAACCACATTCTCGATCCCGGGTCGGCGCCGATGCCCTATATCGTTGTAATCATCGACGAATTGGCCGACCTGATGATGACCGCGCCCGAAGAAACAGAACGCGCCATTTCGCGCATTGCGGCGCTGGCTCGCGCGACTGGCATCCACCTGGTGATCGCCACGCAGCGTCCCTCTGTTGACGTGGTGACCGGGCTCATCAAAGCCAATTTCCCGGCGCGCATCGCCTTCGCCGTCGCCGGCAGCGTCGACAGCCGCGTGATCCTGGATCAGCCGGGCGCCGAACGCCTGCTGGGCAAGGGCGATATGCTCTATCTGTCCGGCGACGCGCCAGCCCCCTTGCGCATGCAGGGCGTCTTCGTCTCCGACGAAGAGATCAATAGCATCAGTCGCTTCTGGAAGCTGCAGAATCTGGGCCTTGCGGAGATCGAACCGATCAGTCTTCCGGCTGAAGCGGGAAGCGCAAACAAGAAACCCGGCAATGGACAGGCTTCCAGCGCGGCAAATGTCGAACCGCCCAGTCAGGCTTCGTTTTGGGATGCCTCCGCGGGGCGCGACATGACCGGCATGGCTGTGGAAGATATGACCGGCAATCCGGATCCCCAAGAGGATGAGCTATACCAAACCGCGGTCGATATGGTCCGACGGCTGGAAAAAGCGTCGATCTCGCTCTTGCAGCGGCGATTGCGCATCGGTTATACCCGCGCGGCGCGCCTGATCGACATGATGGAAGAGCGCGGCGTGGTCGGCCCGCCCAAAGAAGGCAGCTCCAAGCCGCGGGATGTACTGCCGGAGTAAGATCGAGCCACCTTCGCCTCTTGCCTGCCAAATGGAGGCGCTGTAGGGGCGTTTGACGATCAGCGTCGACAGTCAGTGTCGGTGGTCAGTGTCGGCGGTCAGTGTCTACGCGACCTACGCGACCTACGCGACCCGCTGAAGCGGCCGCAAATGAAAGGTCATTTAACCGGGGCGTCTCACGAGACGCCCCTACATTTTGCTAGATTCATGTAACATTCGACATATATTGCTTGTGATGCGCTTGACTTGCCTTGAAGCTGCCGCTGTTTCATCTGCTGCTTTGCGATACAATGAGGCGCGCACAGAAAGGAATCTATTGCTATGGAATACACTAGAATTGATGGCATCGACAAACCGGTGGCGCGGTTGCTGCAGGGCTCGGTGATGCTCACTGGCGACGATCGCGACGGCAACTTCCGCTTGCTGGACGCCTGCTTCGAAAGCGGCTTCACGGCTTTTGATACAGCGTATGGCTACGGGGCTAGCGAAACAGAGCTGGGTGCCTGGATTGAAGACCGCGGCATTCGCGATCAAGTCGTGATCTTGACCAAAGGCGCCCACCCCAACCGGGATGAACCCGACCGTGTCCGTCCCGAATTCATCCGTCGCGACTTCGAAGAATCCTTGGAACGCCTGCGGACGGATTATGTTGAACTTTATTTGCTGCACCGGGACAGCCGCGATTATCCGGTTGGCGAGATCGTCGATGTGCTGAACGAGTTTAAAGACGCGGGCCAGATCGGCGTCTATGGCGGTTCCAATTGGCTGGCCGACCGCGTACAAGCCGCGAACGAATACGCGGCCGCCAACGGCAAAACAGCCTTTGGCGCCGTCAGCCCGCAATTCAGCGTGGCCGAGATGATCAAGGAACCGTGGGAAGGCTGCACAAGCGTCAGCGGGGCGCAGGGCGAAGCCGACCGCGCCTGGTACGATGAAAACAAAATCTCGCTCTTCACCTGGTCGAGCCTGGCGGGCGGCTTCATGACCGGCAAATTCCGCCGCGACAACCTGGACAGCTTCACCAGCTATTGGGATACCAATCCCATCGGCGCCTATGCTTACGAGAGCAATTTCCAGCGCCTGGATCGCGTTCTGGAATTGGCCGCCGACAAGGGCGTCACGCCCGCCCAGATTTCAGTGGCCTACATAGTGTGCAATAATCCGCGCTACCACCCGATCGTTGCCAATTGGAAAATCGAAGAAATCGCGAACAATGCGGCAGCCGTCGATATCAAACTCGGCGCCGGGGAAATCGCCTGGCTGGAAATGAAAACGGAGGACAAGCCTTCATGACTGACAGCATCCGTTGGGGATTGGTCGGACTGGGAAACATATCACGGAAATTCGCCACCGGCTTGGGCGTCCTGTCGGATGCCGAGGTCTATGCCGTCGCCTCCCGTTCGCAGGAGAAAGCAGATGCCTTTGGCGCGGAATTCGGCGCAGCCAAGTGCTACGGCAGCTACGAAGACCTAGCAAATGACCCTGATGTCGATGTCGTCTACATCGGCACGCCACATACTTACCACATGCCCAATACCCTGCTGTGCCTGAACGCCGGCAAGCACGTGCTCTGCGAAAAGCCCTTCGCCGTCAATCGCGCGCAAGCGCAAGCCATGGTCGATTGCGCGCGCGCCAACAATCGCTTCCTGATGGACGCCTTCTGGACGCGCTTCTTCCCGGCGATGGTCAAACTGCGCGAATTGCTCGCCGACAAGGTCATTGGCGATGTCATGCTGCTACAAGTGGACTTCGGCTTTCGGCTGGGGCAGATTTTGCCCGAACATCGTCTTTTCAATCCCGAGCTTGCCGGCGGCGCGCTGCTGGATGTCGGCGTTTACTGCGTACAATTGGCGTCGATGGTCTACGGCAAACAGCCCAGCGAGATCCTTTCGCAGGGCACGCTCGGCTCTACCGGCGTGGATGAGCTTTCAGCAACGATCTTCAAATACAGCGATTACGAATTGGCGACAATCGCTACCTCAATCCGCCTCAGTACGCCGCAGGAAGCTCGCATTATGGGCAGCAAGGGCGTCATCGCGCTTTCCAATTGGTGGCAGCCCAGCGAGATGACAGTCGCTGTATCCGGGCAAGAGCCGGAGACGTTAAGGTTCAACAACGAAGGCAACGGATTCAATTACGAAGCGGCGGCTGTCGGCAACTGCATTCGTTCTGGACTCATCGAGTGCGACGTCATGCCCTTGGACGAAACGCTGGCGATCATGGATACCATGGACCGAATTCGCGATGTCTGGGGTCTGCGCTATCCGTTTGAGGATTAGCCGAATCGCATTTGACATGCCTGGCCGCCTGTGTTATGCTCAGCGCACGTACATATTTCTAAGATTTGGGTGTGCCTGAACCCGGATGTTCGGCACAAACAGGGAAAGTCGGTGTAAGTCCGACACTGTCGCGCAGCGGTGACTGATCGCTCGATCAGAAGTCCGAATTCCTGCCCAAGGCTTAGCTCGTAAATCTTTCGCGTCAAAAGGGAGACGAGCGTGGTTAGTGTCACTTATGCCCGCCGAAACCCGGCGGGCTTTTTTGATGCACAGCCGCTCGGCGACAGCGGACAGGCTTGTAGCGCCTACACAATACCACAAGCCTTCTGTTATCGCCTGCAACACGGTGTATCAAAAAAGCTAACCAGCCCCGTTTCCTCCTTTATCCTGAAGGAGGGATAAAATGCATGCCAAGCTTGTTTTGTTCTTCATCGTTCTAATGTTCGTGGTCCCGGCGACAGCGCAGGACGTCAATGTGACCGAGGGTTGTATCACGAATTACAGCGCCAATGTCGACTATTTTCCCGAGAAAGTCGAGATACGCGACGCGGAAAGATTCGCTGTCTCGTATCACAATCATTACAAAGTCCTTAGCGTCAGCGACGCCTACGACGGCACGCCCGGCTTTGATTATGTACTGGTGCAATGTGGCGCGCCCGCGCCCCCGGCAGCCAACTTCGCCGATGGCGCGCAATTCATCGAGGTGCCAACCGGCGACATCATCGCCCTTTCCACGACGCAGTTGCCTGCCCTAGCCCAGCTTGACCTGCTCGAACATCTGGTAGGAGTCGACAGCGCCTTTTATATCAGCACGGCTGAAGTGCTCGACGCGGTTGCCGATGGGCAAGTCGCCGAGGTTGGGTTCGGCGCGCAGATCAATATCGAATTGGTATTGGAACTGCAGCCGCAATTGGTCATGAGCTATGGTTACAATCCGGATACCGATGCCCATCCGGTCTTGCTGGAGGCCGGCGTCTTCACGGCGCTGGACGCCAGTTGGCGCGAGTTGTCGCCGCTGGGGCGCGCCGAATGGCTCAAATTCACCGCCCTCTTTTACAATCGCGAAGCGGCTGCGACGGAAATTTACGACGCTATCGTCTCCCAGTACAAAAACGCGCGGCAAATCGCCGCAAGCGTATCGGAAGCGGACCGGCCGACTGTGCTGATCAACTCATTCCTGGGTTATGCCGATGCCTGGTTCATTCCGGGCCAAGAAACATACATCGGCAGGCTTATCCGCGACGCCGGGGGGGAGCTGCTGATGGCGGAAGAAGGTTCGACCTCGAGCCGGGGCTTGAGCTTTGAAGCTGTCTACGAAGGCGGGCTGGCGGCAGATCTTTGGTTTGTTGAGACCTTTGGGCTTTCGTCCCAAGCGGAGTTGCTGGCGCTCGACAGTCGCTTCGGCGACTTTGCAGCCTTTCAATCGGGCGATGTATGGAACAACAACGCGGACGAAAACGCCAACGGCGGCAATAACTACTACGAATGGGGCGTGACCAATCCGCACCTGGTATTGGGCGACCTGGTGGCGATACTTCACCCGGACTTGTTGCCCGAGCGCGAATTCGTGTTTTATCAGAGACTTGCGAGCGAGTAGCATGTCGCAACTGGTGCATAAAACCGCCCAGGCATCGTCTGCCGCCGTTGAAGCGGGACCGGCAGACGTTACCCATATCTGGAATCGACGCCGGCTTGCTGCCGGCGTATCGAGCCTGGATCAGCGCTTCATGATTTTGCTGCTGATGACCCTGGTGCTGGGAATGCTGCTGCTATTGAGTATGGCGCTTGGTTCGGCATCAATTCCCCTGGATCAGATCGTTTCGGCGCTGCTTGTTGGCGAGTCGGACTCAACTGCCTGGACGAATATCGTTCTCAAGTTTCGGCTGCCCAAAACGCTGACAGCGATGTTGGCGGGTATGGCTTTGGGACTTAGCGGACTGCTGATGCAAACCTACTTCCGCAATCCCCTGGCCGAGCCCTTCGTGCTCGGCGTCAGTTCGGGCGCTAGCCTGGGCGTCGCGCTGGTGGTGCTCTCGACCGGCGCCTCCGGCGCGGCGATGATCGCCGGTCTGGGATTCACGGGCGATCTGTTGTTGACGACGGCAGCCGGACTGGGCGCCGGCCTGACCATGGCGCTGGTTTTGCTGGTTGCGACCAGAGTTCGCAGCAATCTGACCCTGCTGATTCTTGGGCTCATGTTTGGGTACCTGGTGGCGTCGATGGTTAGCTTGCTGCTCTATTTTGCCCTGCCAGAGCGCATCCAAGCCTATATCAACTGGACTTTCGGCTCATTCAGCAGCGTCACTGTCGGACAGCTGCCGATATTGGCAGGCTTTGTCTGCGCCGGCTTGCTCATCGCGGTCACGTCGATCAAAGCGCTGAACGCCCTCCTTCTCGGCGAAGACTATGCGCTCAGCATGGGAACAAACCTGCGACGCGCGCGGCTGAGGATCGTGCTTTCGACCGCGCTCCTCGTTAGCGCGGTGACCGCTTTCTGCGGTCCAATCGCCTTTGTCGGCATTGCAGTGCCCCACCTTTGTCGCGGCATTCTGCGCACATCGGATCATCGAATCCTGTTGCCGGGCACTTGCCTGACCGGCGGTATTGTGGCTTTGTGCGCTTCGCTGATCGCGGAAATGCCGGGCAATAACCTGGTCTTGCCGCTCAATGTTGTCACCGCGCTGCTGGGCGCGCCCGTGGTCATGCTGGTGATCCTGCGCCAGTTCAGGGGGCGGCAATGAGCGTTCCCGCCTTGCAAACGCGCGATCTTTCGATCGGCTACCCGCGTAGACGCAATGGTGATATTTGCCTGGCAAGAGCGCTCAATTTGCGCCTTGAACCCGGCAGCCTGGTCGGCCTGCTGGGTCCCAACGGCGTCGGCAAATCGACGCTGTTGCGAACTCTGGCGGCGATGCAAGCGCCCTTGGCCGGTCAAGTGCTGCTTGATGGCGAAGACGCGCGCCGTATGAGGCCCGGGGACTTGGCAATAGCGCTCAGCCTCGTCTTGACCAACACGCCGCATCCCGGCTTGATGACCGGCTTCGAGTTGGTCGCGCTGGGCAGGTTGCCGCACAGCGACTGGCTGGGCAGGTTAAGCGAGAGCGACCGTGGCGCCGTCAATTGGGCTCTGGACGCGGTCAATGCGAGAGAACTGGCAGGCCAGGTCCTTACCGAACTCAGCGACGGCCAGCGTCAAAAGCTGATGATCGCGCGCGCCCTGGCGCAGGAGACTGCGGTCATGCTGCTTGACGAGCCGACAGCCTTTCTTGATCTGCCGCGCCGCGTTGAGATCATGCGCCTGCTTAAGCGCTTGG
>DAOULD010000183.1:0-16685 GCA_034420635.1 Anaerolineae bacterium
ATCGAATCCCGTAGGGGCGACCAATCTGGTCGCCCGAAACCACGCCATCGCATCGACGGGCGACATGATATGTCGCCCCTACACGCGGCTTATTTTTTGCATGACTTACTTGCACTTACTCTGTAGGGGCGGCTCGTGAGCCGCCCATGTAAAACAGCTTTTAATTTGCGGGCGTTTCGTTGAAACGCCCCTACAAAACCCTTTGTATTTTGGGTTAGGGGGCTTATGACGAGGGCTGCCTACGAAGTATTTCAACCGAAAAGGATACACGACCGGATATGGCTCTTGTTTGCGCGCAATAGCGCCCTTTGGTATCTTTGTAATATGATCGGCTGCCACTCGATAAAATTCGCCCGCCGAAGCCCCGACAATCTGGCGCCGATTTTGCCGCAAGCGTAGAGGATTTCCATGCCTGTCAAGCTGCATGTGGACAATGTCTCGCTGAGTTTCGGCGGCATCAAAGCCTTGCAGGATGTTGATTTCCAGGTAGAGGCCGGCGAGATCTACGCAGTCATCGGACCCAATGGCGCCGGAAAAACGAGCCTGATCAACAGCATCAATGGCTTTTATGCGCCGCAGCAGGGTCGGATCATTTTTGACGGGCGCGACATGACGCATGTCCCACCCTATAAGCGCGCTGAATTAGGCATTTCCCGCACTTTTCAGAACATCGCCTTATACACCAATGCCACTGTGCTGGACAACTTGATGGCGGCGCGACATATCCATATGAAGTCGAATATGCTGACGGGCGCCCTGTTTTGGGGTCCGGCGCAGAGGGAAGAGATCGCGCATCGAAGTATGGTTGAAGAGATCATTGATTTTCTGGAATTGGAACACATCCGCAAGTCGATCGTCGGCACGCTAAGTTACGGTTTGCGGAAGCGGGTTGAACTGGGCCGCGCCCTGGCGCTGGAGCCGTCGCTGCTGCTGCTGGATGAGCCAATGGCGGGCATGAATATCGAGGAGAAGGAAGATATGGCGCGCTATATCCTCGATATTCATGAATTGCAGGGAACAACCATCATGCTGATCGAACACGATATCGGCCTGGTGATGGATATCTCGCATCATATCGCCGTGATCGACTTCGGCGTCAAAATCGGCGAAGGCAGTCCCGACGAAATCAGCAAGAATGAGGCGGTAATCGCGGCTTATCTGGGCGAAGGAGAGCGCTAGCTATGGCAGCCGCCAATGCCGATGAACGCATCCCCTTTCGCGAGGCGGGACCGGGCAAGATCTACAGCTCGCGATTGAAAAGCGAGATACGGCCTGTCTTGCCCGAGGCGGACACGCTTTCCAAAAACTTTCTGCTGCGGGTGAGAGAACTCGGGGACGAAGTCGCGCAGCGCAAGAAACGCTTTGGCATCTGGCAAGAGTACAGTTGGAAGGAAGTTTACGAGCACGTTGTCAACTTCGGCATGGGCTTGATCAAACTTGGATTACAGCGCGACGATACGCTGGTCATCATCGGCGAAAACGATCCGGAGATGTACTGGTCACAGATCGCCGCTCATGCCTTGCACTGCAAGACCTGCTGCGTTTTCAGCGACGCCAGCCCGCAAGATATCCTCTACGTCATCCGTTCAACGGACGCCACCGTTGTCTGCGCCCGCGATCAGGAACAGGTCGACAAACTGCTGGAAATCCGAGAAGCGATTCCGCAGATTCTCAAGGTCGTTTACTGGGAAGATCGCGGCATGTGGTCCTACGCGGATGAGTGGCTGGCCAGCTATCCGGCGGTTCAGGCTATCGGGAAGGACTTTCGCGGGCAGGAGCCGGACATGTTCGACGCCTTGGTGCGCTCCACGGACACGATGGACACCATTATATTGAGCATGACCTCCGGCACGACCAGCCTGCCTAAATTCGCCGAGGTGACGCATTACCAGCTTGTTTACGGCCACGCCTTGAACTATGAATACGTTGACAGCCGGCAATCGGACAATTGGCTGTCCTTCAGCCCCATGGCCTGGCTCGCGGAGCAAGCCTTCGGTTTCACGTCGCATCTCATAGCCGGCGTACAGGTCAACTTTCCCGAAGGTCCGGAAACAGTGCCCACGGATATGCGCGAGATCGCGCCGGCGGGGTTGCTGTTTCCCAGCCGCGTATGGGAAAACCTGGCGCGCGCCGTGCAGTTCCGCATCGGCGACAGCACCCTGTTAAACCGCCTGATGTATCGGGCATTCATGCCAATCGCCTATCGCGCCATCGATCACGAAGATGCCAAGCGTCCGGTCCCGCCCCATCTGCGCTGCTTGCGTTGGCTGGGTGAATACGCGATCTTCGAGCCTTTGCGCGACAAACTGGGTTTGACGCGCGCTCGCAATGTACTGACGGCCGGCGCCATGCTCAGCAGCGACATCATCCGTTTCTTTCGCGCCATCGGCATTGAACTGCGCCAGTTTTACGGTTCCACCGAGACCTTTGGCACCGTTCACTTGCGCGGCGATGTGCGCTTCGAGACCGTCGGCGTGATCGTGCCGGGCGTAGAGATCAAAATCGCAGAGAATCAGGAGATCTTGATCCGAACAAAAGCCCGCTTCAATGGCTATTACAAGCAGCCGGAAAAGACCGGCGAAGCGCTGGACAAGGAAGGTTGGTACCACACCGGGGATGCCGGGCACATGGACGAGAAGACCGGGCATCTAATCTATTTGGAGCGCGTGAAAGACTTGATTGAATTGTCGACCGGCGAAAAATTCAGCCCGCAATATATCGAGGGTCGGGTCAAGTTCAGCCCCTATGTGCAAGATATGATGACCATCGGCGGCGCCGATATGGACTTCGTCTCGGCGATCATCGTCATTGATTTCCAGAACGTATCGCGCTGGGCGGAAAAACGCGGCATCGCCTTTACGACATACGTCGACTTGTCCCAACGGCCGGAGGTGCACGAGATCATCCGCCGCGAGTTGCGGCAGGTCAATGAGTCGTTGCCTCCCTATTCTCAGGTCAAGCGCTTTGTGATCTTGCACAAGGAATTCGATGCCGACGAAGCCGAGTTGACGCGCACGCGCAAGCTGCGGCGCGGCGCCCTGCAGGAAAAGTACCATGATCTGCTCGAAGCCATTTATGGCGATGAGCGTCAAGTGCAGGTGCGCGCAGAGGTCAAATACCGCGACGGGCGCAGTGGCGTCGTCGAGACGGAATTGCTTGTCGCCGATGTTTGAGTTGGCATGATTGCCGGATAATGGCGCAAAAGAGGTAAACACTGGTGGAAGAATTCTTCAATCGTCACAAAAAAGAACTGACCTGGCTGTTCTATGCGGTTGCGACCGCCCTTATTTTTCTCTTTCTGCGAGAGCAACTCGCGGACAAAAAAGCTTCGCGCATCGTACAAACCTTGATCTCCGGGATTCTTGTTGGCGGCATCTATGGCTTGGTGGCGCTGGGAATCGTCGTCATCAACAAAGCCTCCGGCGTCTTCAATTTCGCGCATGGCTGGATGATGGTCGTGGGCGGCATGATCTTTTGGAGCTTTTTCACGGTGGCGGAAATCTCTGTGCCGGGGGCCGCGCTGCTGTCGACAGCCACCATGTTCATGGTTATGACAGCCGTGAGCGTCCGCAGCTTGCTGGAGCCGCGCAATCTGTTGATCGCCGCGGGAGGCGTGCTGGCTTTGACGATATTGATGACCGTCGGCGGCATCGAGCTGAAATGGTTGCATGCGCTCGTGGGCGCCTTCGCCGGCGCTATCTTGACCGGCCTTGTGGTCGAGCGCTTCACCATCCGACCCTTGATTGGGCAGCCGCTCTTCACGGCCGTTCTGATGACCCTGGCGATTGCGGAAGTCCTGCACGGCGTGACGCAGATCGCCTGGGGCACGGTCGAATTGAACCTGCCTATCTTCGTCAATCCGGAGACCAACCGCCGATTCAGCGTCATTCGCCTGGACGGCTTAAAGGACATGCTGGGAGGCCTGACAATTGTCCGGGTTGAGTTGGTGATTGCCTTTGTCTTGGCGATTGTCGCCTTCGTCGGGTTCATCGCATTCTTCCGCTACACCAGCGTTGGGCTGGCGATGCGCGCCACATCGGAAGATCAGCAGTTGGCGCAGTCCGTCGGTCTGCGCGTACGCGTGATTCTGGCGATCACCTGGGCGGTGGCGGCTATCCTAGCGAGCATTGCGGGCGTCTTGCAAGGCGGCGCTGTCGGCTTGTCACTGAATATCAGCTTTGTGGCGCTGCGCGTTTTCCCCGCGGTGCTTTTGGGGGGCTTGGAATCAATCAGCGGCGCTTTCATCGGCGGGATTATCATCGGCATCGTCGAGCAGTTTGGCACCTTCCTGAATTCCTCGCAGCAAGTCGGCACGGACCTGGCGCCATATGTTGTGCTGATGCTGGTTTTGGTGATCCGGCCGGACGGGCTCTTCGGGGAAAAGCGCATTGAGCGCATTTAGAATTTTCATATTGCATTTCAGAGGTAGCGATGGCGAACATCCACCCGGCAGGCGTCTTTGATACGACATATGAAGAAGATATGTCGGTCGACCGTACCGCGCGCGACAAGCTATGGAAGAATCTGGCTTTTGTTGCCTTGCTGCTGGTTCCTTTGCTGTCGGTATCGGGTCCATTGGGACTGGGGCTCATCAGCGATCAATACGTTGGCTTGATCGCGCGCATCGCCATCTTTGTCATCGCCGTTCAAGGCCTTAACATTTTGGTCGGCTATACCGGGCAAATATCGCTCGGGCATGCCGCATTCATGGCCATCGGCGCCTATAGCTCGGCGATACTGGCGCGGGAGCTGGGCTTCAGCTTTTGGACCGCGCTGCCGGTCAGCGCGCTGTTGACCGGCGTGATCGGTCTCTTTTTCGGATTGCCCTCTTTGCGCGTCAAGGGCTTTTACCTGGCGATGGCCACCCTGGCAGCGCAATTCATCATCCCCTGGGTGCTGCGCTATCCCCTGGAGGACCTTACCGGCGGCACCCGCCCCTTGAGTGTCCCGGCGCCCTTGATCGGACCCTTTGGCAGCTATGCCGACGACCAGATCGACGATGCGACGCCTCTGGTTTTTCAGGCGGGCGATCCCTATCTGGTAGACGTGATATCTCTTGAACTCACCAAGGTGGACGGCGCGCATCCCGTCATCGAATTGCGCAATCCCGGCGGAGACATTGTGCCAGCCGGCGATTTCAATATGACTGTGTTCAGGGACGCCGGCGGCAAGATAACAGGATTCTCGTACATTGCAACCAAGGCGGGCGAGTACGCCATCACGGCGACGGTTGAAGATGGCGCCGCCTTTCGCGCCCGGGTCCGACGCGGCAAGGCGCTCAGCTTCGCCACTGAAACAGCCATGTACTATATCATTGTGCCTCTGTCCGTGTTCTTGATGTTTCTCGCGCGCAACATCGCGCGGACGCGCACCGGGCGCGCATTCATTTCTGTGCGGGACAACGACCTGGCTGCGGAACTGTTGGGCATCAATGTTTTCGGCTATAAGCTGCGCGCCTTTTTCCTGAGCGCTGTTTACGCGGGCATAGCCGGCTGCCTGCTGGCTTACGAGCGCAACAGCTTGTCTCTGGATATGTTCAGGCTGGATGTCTCGATCGAAATGCTGGCAATGCTGATTATCGGCGGCGCCGGATATCCGCTAGGCGCATTGTTCGGCGTGACTTTCATCCGCGTCTTGCAAGAAGCCGCTATTCCCGCGCTGCGGCCGCGGCTGCTGGAAATCCTGCCGGACTTATTCCCCTTCATTGAAGTCGTCAATATCACCAGCGCCATCAACCCAATACTCTTTGGCGGGGCGCTTATCGTCTTTCTCGTGCTTGAACCGCGCGGCATCGCCCACCGCTGGGAGGTATTGAAGGTTGCCTGGAAGATCCGTCCCTACGCCTACTAGCCCAAGGCAATGGCGCGCTGACTCTTGCTGATCGGCGCCTTCGGCATTGATTTGCGCGCGGTCGGCTGGCGGACAGTGTCTACGCGACCTACGCGACCCGCTGAGCCGACCGTTTTCATCAACCTTCTATTCGTGGGCGTTTCAGTGAAACGCCCCTACATCGCCTCCTATTTGGCAGGCAAGAGTTAAATCCGGCGCTCTCGGTGTCCTCGCTGTTAATTGCCAATAATCAATAATGCGCAGCTCGCTAGCCTTGCATTTGCCACAAGACGTAGTTTAGCGTAAGCTAATAGTTACGGAAGAACTGACAAGTTTACACGGTTCAGATAACTTATCCAAAAGGAAAGGAGTCGATAGCTCATGAAAAGAATTTGCTTCTTGTTCAGTTTCTTGGCTATGGTGTCGATCATTGCCGCGCCGGCCATGGCGCAAGACATGATGGATTACCCGAGCGAGCTCAGCGAATGCGAGGTCGATCTGACTGGCGAAACGCTCACGATCTTTCACTTCGGCGACCTGAGCGGGCCCTACGCCTTCATCACGCAGCCGGTTGTTTCCGCGGTGACGGATGCGGTCCATTACTGGAACGGCCGCGGTGGCGTTTGCGGAGCGATGCTGCAGCAAATATATGAAGACACGGGCGGCAACCTGGAGGCAACCCAGAGCGCTTACGATCGCTTCACGAGCGAATATGCTGAAGAGCTGGACTTGCTCATGCTCTACAGTTCTTCTGATGGCGAGCTGCTGCGGGAGCAGCTGGCGGAGGACGAGATCGTTTCCATCATCTCCGCCGGTTCAATCGAGAGCTTGTACGGGGAAGATGGCATGACGCCGGGTTGGCTCTACGCCAGCAACCCGCTGTATATCAACCAGTTCGGGTCCTTCTGCGAGTTTGTCGCCGCCAATCCAGATGCCTTCCCCGATCCTGTGATCGGTTTTGTCACCTGGCCGGGCGCATTTGGCTTGGCAGGCACAGAGCCGGCCGCGGACGAGTATTGCGGCAGCTTGGGCGTGGAAGTGCTCGACGAACCGCAGATTTTCTTGCCCACCGATACGGATATCTTGACCCAAGTGCAAAACGCCATCGACGAGGGCGCGACGATCCTCTACACCAATTCTCTGGCGACGGGTCCCGCCTTGATCGCGAGCACACTGGTCGACCTGGGCATGGAAAGCGACATCACGCTGGCAGGCGTCAATTGGGTGATGGATACCAGTGTCGGCATCCTCGGGCAACGCGTTTTGAAGCCCAATGGATTGCCCTCGGTGGACGGCATGTACGGTTCAATGCCCTTCCTGTGGTGGACGGAACTCAGCAACCCCGGCATTCAGTTCGTCACCCAGCAATTCGCCGCCAATGAACGCAGTCCCGCGGAACAGAACATCGCCTATCTGCTGTCTTGGGCTGTCGTTGACACGATCATCGAGACTTACATCCGCACGGTCAACGCCGCCGGCAGTCTGGAGGCGGTCACGGGGGCCGATATGCGCGCTACCGTCGACAGCATGGAATACTCGGTTCTGGGCGGCCTGGTGAGTCACAGTTTCCCCGAAGGCCTGCGCGACGGAACGCTAAACCGCATCGCGGTGCTGAAATACGCGAATACAACTATGTCAGGCGCGGCGACAGGACCGGACGACGCGCTGCTGATTGACGACGGCGCCGGTGGCAAGCTCTTCGTGCCGATCGTCGTGCCCTTGACCGACTTCATGCCAGTGCCGCAGTTGCGTGGACAGTAAGCATTCGAACGCAAGCATTTATGAGTGAGGGCAGGGCGCCCTGCCCTCACTTGTTTTCTCGCGCGAAACATTTATGAACCCCAATTTCAGCGAGTCTTGGGATGTCTATGGCTGTTGCTGAAAAAACAGCGGAACTAACCACGACACGGACCTTGTCGGTCAACAACATCGAGGTCGTCTACAACAGCGTGATCCTTGTGCTGCGCGGCATAACCCTGGAAGTCCCTCCCGGGGCGGTCGTTTCCCTGTTGGGGCCAAACGGCGCGGGAAAATCGACAACGCTGAAAGCCATTAGCGGCTTGCTCAAGGCGGAACTGGGCGAGGTGACGCGTGGTCAAATCCTCTGGGGCGAGGAGCGCCTGGAACTTCTTTCTGCCGAAGACGTCGTGCGCATGGGCTTGGTGCAAGTGATTGAAGGGCGCCTGCTCTTTCGACATCTGACGGTGGAAGAGAACTTGCGCGTCGGCGGCATGGTCTATCAAGGCGGGCGCAGCATCCGTGACGATTTGGAACGGGTTTACCACTACTTCCCGCGCTTGCGCGATTTGTCAAAGCGAGTGAGCGGTTATCTCTCCGGGGGCGAGGGTCAAATGCTGGTGATTGGACGCGCCATGATGGCTCACCCGCAGATTCTCATGCTGGACGAGCCTTCGTTGGGATTGGCGCCCTTGCTGGTTCACGAGATCTTTGAAATCATCGGGGATATCAACCGGCAGGAAGGCATGTCGGTCTTGATCGTGGAACAAAACGCCCGCGCCGCCCTCGAATTGGCCAATTATGCTTACGTCATGGAGAACGGCAGAATCGTCTTGGATGGACCGGCCGAGCAACTGCGCGAAAACGAAGATATCAAAGAATTCTACCTGGGCTTGGACCAGGCGGGCGGGCGCAAGAATTACCGCGAGGTCAAGCATTACAAGCGCCGCAAACGCTGGCTGGGATAGCATTCCCGCGTCGGCCTTGATAAAGCGATTGACGATGATGAACCTTACTTGGCAGGGAAACGGAGCAAGACTTTGACAGACCTCAATCGAAGGATCCAAGAGTTCGTCCGGCATGGATACGAACATGCGCCGGCGATCCGTCAATTGATGGACGACGCCGGCGTCTCACCCCCGGACATTCATGGCGAAGATGACCTGGCGAAGATCCCGGTTCTTAATAAAGACGCCTTGGTGGAGATTCATCAAGCGAATCCGCCTTTTGGCGGCTTTCTCACTATCGACCCCGCCGACTTGCCCCGCATCTATATCTCCCCGGGACCAATATATGACCCGCAGCCGCCACCCGAAGACCCTGAGTCGCAGTTGGCGCCTTTTGAGTATATCGGCATCGGCCGGGGCGATCGCGTGCTTAACACCTTCATGTACCACTTGACGCCGGCAGGGATTCTGTTGGATGAGGCGATTCGCGCTTGCGGAGCGACAGTCATACCGACAGGACCCGGCAACACTGAATTGCAGATCATGATGATGATGGCTTTGCAGGCAACGGGATTCGTCGGTCAGCCCAGCTACCTGATGACGATTCTGGATAAAGCCGCGGAAATGAGCTTGAGCGCGGACGCGGTGCCAATCAAGAAGGCGCTTTTTTCGGCAGAGCCCTATACCCCAAGCCAGCGCGAGCGCTTTGAAGGCGAATATGGCATGAAGACCAGCTCGGTTTATGGCACAGCCGATTTGGGCTTCATCGGCTATACGCGCGAAGGCGTCCAGGGATTTTGTGTCATGCCAAGCGTTTTCCTGCAGATTTGCGATCCGGAAACGGGAGCTACACTGCCCGCGGGCGAAACCGGCGAAATCGTCGCGACGAGTTTCAACAAAGCCTATCCCTTGATTCGCTTCGGCACGGGCGATCTGGGCGCGCTGTCGCCTGAGCCGTCATGCCAAGGGCAACAACTGCTGGGCCTTTACGGGCGCAGCGGAGACGCCGTCAAAGTGCGCGGGATGTTCCTGCACCCGAACCAACTGCAATACGCGGTAATGCAATTTCCCGAGATCAAGGATTTGCAGGTCGTGATCACTCGGCCGGACAACCGCGATGTTGTCACGGTAAATGTCGAGTTGCACGAGGGCGCTGAATCGGCCGGTATCGCGGAGAAACTGCAAGCTCTGGCGCAAGAGGCGGTACGCTTGCGAATTGACGCCGTCGACATAGTGGTGGCAGGCGCGATCGACAAGGATGCTCGCAAGATCGTCGACAAGCGCGTTTGGGATTGAGTTACGTTGGCCGATTGCCTCAATTATCAAGTTTTCGCCAGCTTCATCAATCTCGTCTATAGCTGCCGGAACTATTCATCGGCGGAATCTTCCGCGTCGTCGCTCTCTTCCGCCTCTTCCTCCTCCTGCGGGACCTCCACGATCTTGAGCGTGAACTGCTGGACGTCGTTGCTGTTCTTGACGCGCACTTCCAGCGTGAAGGCGGCCGCTTGTTCGCCCACATCGAGATCGGCCAATACTGAGCCGCGGGTGTCATCATCGGCGTCGTCGTTTTCCCCAAGCAAGTTTGACCCGGATTCGTTATAGATCCCAAGTACCGTATCCACCGTGTCGTCGACGCCGCTTAGATAGATACTGACTATGCGATTGCCGGGCAAGGTCGCGCGATAGCGCACGCGCTGATCCGGACCTACGACGCCATTGGCTTGCACCTCTGTGCTGCCCGCGCCGAGCGACAATTCACCGCCGTCGATCAACTCACCCAGGATCTCGTCCGTCAGATGCTCTTCCGCGGCTTGCAGCAGCAGATCGCCTTCTTTGAACAAACTCTCGAAGGTCACCGGTACAAGCACGGTTGGCAAAACGCCTTGCGCCTCGATATGGATCTCTTTGTCGGCATTGACGGCGCGCGTAACGGTGAATCGGATCGTCATATCCTCCGGCATCAGGAAATCGTCGACCGCGCCTCCCAAACCGCCGGTTCCGTAATTCCCGACGACGGCCGCGCGATCGTCAATTGTGAGATTGTAGGTGAAGAATTCGCAGGCGCTGAAGCAGCCTGGCGCGATGATGACGGCGACCTCGCCGTCGTAGCGCAGGTCCTCCGGGGGCAAGATAAATCGATCTTCCGAACGCGGATCCAAATAAAAGTCGTCTATGGACTCGTTGTATACGCTGGAATAACCCAAGATGTGTTCTTCCTGGAAGAAATAGGCGCCGAGCTGATCCGCAAGATATCCGCTGCCGCCGCCGTTTTTGCGCATATCGATTATGATCCCGGGCACATCGGCTTCGAGAAAGGTCTCGATCATGCGCTCCCAGAGTTGAACCGTCAGCCTTTCCTTATCGCTGAAAGAATAGATGGCGACATATCCATAACCGCTGGGAAGGATCTCGAATTCGACTGGCAGTTCCCAGCCTTCTATGCCGGCGAAGAATGAAGAGTGGGAGAAACTGGCGCGTTCCGAGATGACCCCCATCGTGGCCGTCTGTTCTTCTTCGCTTTCGGGATTGCGGAAGGTTACTTCAACTTCGCTGCCCAAGGGGAAGCGCGTGATATAGCGCAATTGCTGCAAGCGCAGGGTATGCTCGGTGCTCAGCGCCTGGTGAGCCCAGACGAATTCGCGTTCCAGCGCTTCTTCAACCGTGCCGCCATCCCATGCGAGGATCTCCGCGCCCAATTCCATGCCTGCATTGGCAGCCGGGCCCCCATCAAGCATGTAACTGACGACGATTCGCCCGTCCTCCAGTTCCGAAAGCGCGATGCCCAGCCCGCCGTCGGTCTCTTCACGAAAGAGATCGCTTATCGCGTCCAGCGGCATGCTGACATGTCCGTCGGGAATCTCCCATATGAAATCACGCATAGCGAGCGCGTAAGCCGCGCTGTCTTCCGCTTCCTCGGCTTCGGCAAAGCGGGGGCTGTAGGTCTCGAAAAGGTCGTCCCAATCCAGATCGTAAACTTCGGTGTAGGCATATTCCACCCGGAAAAGTTCAAGCATCGCGTGGAATGCTTCGGCATAGCCCAAATCGGAAAAGTCGTTGATAGCTGCTCCTTCGGGCTCGTAGAGATCAATGATTTGACGTGCGGCGCGATCAAAAACGAAGGGTTCTTCGTCCATATCAATAACCGAATACCCTTGCGGGACAATGACGATTGGATCGTCTTCTGTAAAGAGCAAACCATCAGCGCCGAACCCGGAGGGAAAACCTTGCTTCTCGTCGGCGGCGTAAATGATGAATTTGCCGCCGATAATCTCCAGCCTGGTTTCGACTTCGTCGCTGGCGCGCGTGGATGCGTATCCAGTCGACCAGCCGCCGCCGTGGAGATCGCGCTCTTCCAGAAAGCGGTCGCCGAACAAATTAGTCCAGTAGGCAATGGCGAAGACCATAACACCGGCGTCCTCGTTTCCGTCATTGTCGACATCGCGCAAACCGCCGCTAGGCACTTTTGGCAGAGACAAGCTGTAGTTGAAGGGCGAGGTGTAGAAATCCGATGTGATCTGCCCCAGCGCCTGGGATTCCAGCGGGAAAATGTAGTACTCGTTTCGGTCGATGAATCCGGTTTGGTCTTCCAGGATTATCAGCGGCTCGTCAACGCCGCTGGTGAAAAAGGCGTTGGAATAGGCGAGTTCGCCCGTGATGATGACGGGACCGCCCTCGTCATTGATGACCTGGGCGACCGGCGCCGGTTCCGCGATTGTCGCCGGCGCATCGTCAACTTCTTTTTCACCGATGGCGAGCGACGGGAACAATCCGGCGAGAAGCAACGCGCCGGACAGAAAAAGCAGCAGCAGGCGATTTGTCCGCATGCGGAACACTCCAACTGTTGGATGAGCGATAGGTCTATTCTATGTCAAGTTCAAGAATTGACGTTAAGATTAGCTTACAAAACTCTGAGTAACAGTCGTGAAGCGCGAGCTTGAGTCCCCGTCAATTGCGCATTGAGATTGACGTTCGACGCAATTCGCGCGTACCATAGAGTGTCGCATGAGATGGATTTTCAACGAACTCAAATGACCAAATTCTGGCGCGCGATTCATAACCATCTGCATTTCCTTGTGCTTGTTAGCGCATTGCTCGTCGTGATGACCTATCCGACGATCGCTTATGTCTTCAATACTGAGGTCTTTTGGCTGCCGATCGACAGTGGCGACATCTGGATTGAATTCTGGAATGCTTGGTATGGAAAGCTAATACTCGCTGGAAAAGCAAACTCTCTCTTCACAGATCTTTCTTTCTATCCACAGGGTTTGTCACTGGCTTACCATTATTTCAATATCGGTCATATGCTTGTTTTTGGCGCGCTGCAGGCGATTTTGCCGGCTTCAAATGCCTACAATCTCACATATCTGTTCATCATCGTCTCAACAACGTTAGCGGCTTACATCTACCTGAACTACATATTCGACGACAAATGGGCCGCTCTTTTCGGAGCGGTTGTCCTGGGATTCAGTGGATACGTCGTGGGGCGCCCAATGCATCCGGGCGTAGCGTTTCTGGCCACTGTACCATTGTCATGCTATTTTCTTCATCGCGGGTTCGCGGAAATGCGTTGGCGTTTCATTGCCATATCGGGGATCTTGGTTGGCGCCACGGCCTTCATTGGTCTGTACATCTTTGTTTGCCTGCTTTTGACAGTCGGCGCGTATTTCGTCTACTTTGCGATCACCCAATGGAAGGTCCGCCGTTTCTGGCTGATGGTGGCGGCCGTGATTGCCGTCGCCGGCTGCTCGGGTTTGCTGCGCGCCTCCCCTATGTTGAGCGACGAAACGGACTTAGAAGGGATACTGGACAAGACAAGCGGGCGCGAAACAGAAAACGACCTTTTGCAGTTCTTCATTAACTACGAGAATCCTATATTCAACAAGCTCATCACCAACCGAGTCACCTCGTCTATCGTTCTGTTACCAGATCCAGGACGCTGGAATACATCTTATCTGGGCTACATTCCGCTTTTCCTTATTGGCGTGGGCTTAACCCGGCAGCGTTTTAGAAGGCTCATGTTCCCGTGGCTTCTGCTGCTAATACCGTTTTTTCTACTTAGGCTGGGTTCAGTTCTCACTATCAACGGTCAAGTCTTTAATTCAGTCGTTTTGCCCAAGTACGCCTTGGATCGGCTGGTACCCGTTGTCTTCGAGGCATTTTATTCCACGGATCACTTTCAAATTGGAGTACTATTGCCGCTAGCCGTATTGTCCTGTTACGGGTTGCTCGCATTCCTGGACAGCTTTCCTATGCGACGACGACGCGGGATGGTCCTCCTGCTTGTTGCCTTGTTGGCAGCAGAATACTATCGCAGCCCACCCGGCGGCCTGATTGTTTTGGAGGAAGAGCTTGTTTATTTGGATTGGCTGGCGGAAGAAAGCGGCGCGCCGGTTCGGCTGATCAATCTTCCCATGAATCGTGGAAGCTCAAAGACATATCTTTTCCACCAGACAATTGGCGAGTACCCGCAGGTGGAGGGTCTGGCGACACGGACGCCGCCGAGCGCCTACGACTACATAAAAGCCAATCCCGTATTAAATGCCTGGCATAGGCGCGAGAGCTTGATTTGCACGGAAGAGAATCGGGATAATTACCTGGCCGCGGTTGCGCAACTCGGGGACGACGGTTTCTCACATGTGGTTTTGCATTATTCGCTGCTGGAACCGGACACGATCGAGGGCAGTTTCTCCGGTGTGGAAGCGGCGTACAAAGATGAATATGTGGCGGTTTATCGTATTCGACAACTTTCGGATGCCTGTGCATAAATTGCGGCAAGCGCGTCGACCACTGTCACCCGAGCACGCTGTCAGTATCCTCCGATGCGGAGTCGAATAAACGAGTGGGAATCTTTCGAATTCTCAAAGAAGATCCGGATGTGTAACTTGTTTCCGTTTCTAACTAACAGGGATCGGAATCGCGTACAAACCGTTCAACAATTACGTGCCCCTCATCAATGAACCGCCCACAAGATCGATAATAATTGTAGACCCACTGAATGACGCTGGACATTGTTTGTCGCGTCGCTATCTGAGGGTTGTAAAGCAACCAAAAGCCGTCATATTGCGCCACAAAATCGTCAAGATCTTGGATTCCCTCGACTGTGCTCTGCACGGAAGGGACGCCGTCTTCACCATAGAATATGTGAACAAGAGGAGCCGGTTTAAAGCGCTTGGCGTAAAATGTAGCAGTAAAATCCGTCAGCGCTACAGACGGGTGGAGACTCACCACGGGCGCATCCGCATTGAACTCTATCAGTGGGTCGTAAAACAGCGCCTGAAAATGCGGTGTCTCCTGAAGCTGCCAGCGAGCGCCTTCGGTGTAAGTGTACATTTTCTCCGAGGCGGAAAACCTGAAGAAAGAGAGAAGGATCCCAATAGCGAGCGTCACCCGGACAAGGGAACGCCATCTGGTTTGAATTGGCGTTAACCTGAACGTTATAGCCAAGGCAACGGCAAACAGTGGCAGAAACACAAGTGAGTATCGCATGCGGCGCGCCAGAATTATCGCTGTAAACTCGTTCACAGTCAGGACTGCTCCCACAGAGAACAGCGCAAGGAGCAGCAAGTAGATTTCCGGTCGCCGCAGGCGCTTTGCGCGCCAAATGACAATAGCGATACAAGCGATGCCTACATAAGCCGAGCCGTTTGTGTAGACGTCGATGAATGTCCAAATACTCTGCGGGATGTTCAAGCGGCTGTCTGAAAGGCTGTAACCAGTGTCAGTACCTGCAATAGCGACTGGCAGCCAAGGCAAGAACGTGAGGACGGCCGAAACCAGCGTGATGCTGATCTTGAGCCAGGCGCTGTTCTTTCGCGCAAAGAACACATGGTACAAGGCTACAGCGGCCAGAATCACGAACCCGACATAGTGTACGTAAAGTATCGTAGCGGCGCTCGCGAATAGAGAAAACCACCTTGAGCGAGGCGCTTTGCCGAACGAAGCCATAACAACGTAATATGACCATGTCAACCATGCCGCGCAGAATGGCAACAGAGAATACATTCGTACTTCGTGCGAGAAGTAGATGAAAAACGACGTGCATGACGCAATGAACGCCGCAGCCGCTGCCACATGGCAGTTGCCCGTAATGGTTGCCATACGATATGTGGCTGCGACGGTTAGTACCCCGAAAAACACCGATAGAAGCCGTAATGTGGCCAAATCACCGCCAGTTAAGTTAGCCCAAGCGGAAACCATCATAAAATATGCTGGACCGTGCTGTTGGCTACGTATGCTTACGCGTTTCAGCGTTTCCACGGGGGTCAATGGAACGGTGTGGTTCTCAAATGAACGCGAAATCGTCATGTATTCGTTGGGGGCTATGGGGTCGCTCTTTAGATTCGTGATGCCAATTGTGTAGACAAACGCGAGGCATGTAAGTACAAGCGCGAATTCGGGGCGCCGTTTGCCGAAGGGTGCGGCTCGCAAGGCACTGCTCTTCATAGGCGCAACATCATAGCAAACAAAGTTTGCGCATGACAGTGCAATGTAAGCGACGGCATACTCGCGCATCGTCTCCAATGCAGGTCTATCCGCGTCCGCGAGTTTAGCTTAGGGTATGGAGTGAGACCGCTTAGATCCACTCGGCTCTAGCCGCAACTACTCGGCAAGTCGAGCGGCGGGTTATCTTGCCGATCTCATATCCTCCTTCAATCGATTCAAAAACAACAAGCATCCCGACGCCGCCATGATCCCTGGAACCGCCGACAATCTTGGTCGAACTCGCAAGTGGGCGTAGACAGCCAGATTTGCGAATATCGTCGCGAGCGCATACACGCGCGCATCTTGCGACCACTGGATGTTATAGGGAGATATTGTGATTAGCAGCAGAGCGAGGATGTCGGCAACTCATTTCGTGCTCAAACGAACGCGCCAGCTCCCCCACATTTTCAATGCGCAAGTAAAGTGCCGGCAGTAGGCCAAAGAGCAAAGCTATCCCACTTGCTTCGTAAGGATCATTTATAGTTTTTATCACGAATATATGCTATCTGGGGGTTTTTGGCAGTCACCATATAGCAGCATATATGCCTTGATGCTGCGCAATACCAGAAAAAGGAAGAGAGCAGTGGGTTGTCGTGTTGGCGGCGGCATACTCTTCCACATCGTCTCCAATGCAGTACCATCTGCGCTCGCGGGCTTAACTTCCGGGTTCGGGATGAGACCGGGTGGACC
>DAOULD010000184.1:0-16379 GCA_034420635.1 Anaerolineae bacterium
GGCGTTTCGCTGAAACGCCCGAAAATCAACGCATGAGCGACATCATCGGGCAAGAAAATATGACGACGGGCGGCTCAGCGAGCCGCCCCTACAGGCTCCTCATTTCGTTGCATGACTTACTCGGTTCTACTGAGAGCACAGAGAAAAGGGCGTTAGAATGATCGAACTGAAAGGGGAAGGCAAATACGACAAAGATGGAAAGCGTGTCGCGCCCTTGAAAGTCGCCCTACCCTTCCAAACCGTTGAGACCGTCAACGAGAGCGCCCAGCAGCGCCAGCGACGAATGGCGAGTGCGTTTGGTTGGGGGATGCCGGTAGTTCAAGCGTCCAAAGCCCATTCCACCGCGGCCAGCGCATGCAGGCAAGTGGTATCGTAACTGGGGATGGGGCAATCTTCCGGCTTGATTAACAAGCCGATCTCCGTGCAGCCAAGAATGACCGCCTCCGCGCCATCCTTCTGCAGTTTCTCGATCACCGCTTGATATAAGGCGCGCGACTCCGATTTGATCAGGCCCCGCACGAGTTCTTCGTAGATGATGCGATGAACAATGTCGCGTCCTTCGACGTCGGGAATCCGCACATGTAAGCCGAAGCGATCGGCCATGCGCCCTTTGTAAAAGTCCTGCTCCATGGTGTAGCGCGTGCCAAGCAAGCCGACGGTCCCCAGCCTGTCAGCCAGGATGACCTCAGCGGTAGCGTCGGCGATGTGAATCAGCGGTCGATCGACGGCGGCCGCAACATTGTCCGCCATGCGGTGCATGGTATTGCTGCAGATGACGATGCAATCCGCGCCGGCGGCTTCAAGACTTCGCGCTGCGGCGATCATGCGCTCTGTAGCCGCCTCCCAATCACCCGCTTCTTGCAGGGATTCGATTTCCGCGAAGTCGAATGAGTGCATCAGGCACTTGGCGGAATGAAGGCCGCCCAGGCGCTTCTGCGTCTCCTGATTGATGATGCGGTAGTACTCGATGCTGGATTCCCAGCTGAGCCCGCCGATCAGTCCGATTGTTTTCATATCGCAGACCTCCGCTTCAGCGGGCGACTCACCGAGTCGCGCCTACCCGGTAGGCAATCCGAGTCCAATGCTAGAGCCGTGCCAACTGATGCAGGCTGATATCATGCCGCGCAGAGCCGTTCTGCGCCAGATCCGCCATGATTTCGCCGATGACGCTCGCCATTTTGAAGCCATGACCGCTGAAGCCCGCGGCGATCGACGCCTGCGGAACGTCGGGCAGCGTATCCAGGACCCAATGTTCATCGCGCGTATTGGTGAACATGCAAGCAGACATGCGCAAGGTTTCGCCGGCGCCGGCGGGAAAGTAGCGCTCGGCGAACTGGCGCAGCAGCACTTCATCTTCGGGATAGACGCCGCGGTCGACGGTGTCGGGATCACAAGTTTCTTCGCGATGATGCCAGCGTCCGAATTTCATGCCCGGCGTAGCGCCGGTCGGATTGAATTCCGGGAAGCCGTAGTAGCGCCCTTCGTCGACCAGCGCGTTCCAAACCGGGAAGCGCTCGGGCTTGAACAGTTCCGGCGCCTTCGCGCGCAACCAGATCAGCACCTGGCGTTCCGGGACGGCTTTGCCCCGCAACTCCGGGATCAGCTTGTATGCCCAGGCGCCGCCACAGACGACGAGCTTGTCGGCGCTGTATTCCCCGCGGTCAGTCCGCACGCTGAGGCGTCCATCATTGAGGACCTCCCAGCCAGTGACCCGTTCGCCGGAGCGCAATGACGCGCCATGACTTTGCGCCAGTCGAGCGTAGGCGGAAATACAGCGTTCGGGAACGAGCAAGCCGCCCTGGGGTTGATAGACAGCCATCGTTTCGCCGGGCAGCCGATATCCTGGAAAGCGCTCGCTCAGTTGCCGGCTGTTTAGGACCTCGTATTCGAGATCGTGTTCGAGGCAGCTTTGCAGGCTGCCGGCGAAGACATCGCTGCCTTCGGGTCCCATGTCGATGCTGCCGGTTTGATAAAAGAGCTTCTGGCCCGATTCGCGTTCCAGTTGATCCCAGAGTTCATAAGCGCGTCTCAACAGCGGCACGTAGGACGGGTCCTCGTAATATGCCAATCGAATGATGCGCGTCAGACCGTGAGACGAGCCCATGTCGTGCGGAACCTCGAATTGCTCAATGCCCAGCGCTTTCCAACCGCGCTTGGCCAGGTGATAGAGCGCCGCGCTGCCCATCCCGCCGATGCCGATAACGATAGCGTCAAAATGCCTCATGAGCTGTTTTTCTTCCCCGGCAGTTTGGCGAAGAGATCGACGCCAAATTGGCGAAAGGTATCGATCAGGTCGATCAGCACCCAATTCTCGCTGAGCAAATCTCCCTCGCGGCGCCAGAAGTCCATGACGCGGAACTCGATATGCGCTCCAGTGGGAGGGTGCCCGAGGTATTCGCCAGAGTGCCTGGCGATGACCTCGCGCCAGCCAGCGGTCGCGGCATAAGCGCCGTCGGCGAACATGGGCGATTCCCAGACGACTTGGCGATCGGGAAAAGCACGCAGCCAGGGCAACTGATGATTGTCTTCGAATTCCTTCAGGTCGCGCGTGGCGCCGATGCCCGCGGGACCATACCAGTGCATGTTGTCGTGCCAGTAGCGCGTGAATTGCATGCTCTCCTTGTTCTCTTGATCAAAACTGTTCATTCCCTGGAAGAGCATATCGTAGGCGATCTGGAAGGTCTTAGCCGATTCGGCCGGCGCTTGCTCAGCGAGCAGGACGCCATCGGCGGCGCGTGGCGGCGGCACAAATCCAGCCAAGCCGAGACTCGCCGGCAGTGGATCGCAGCCCGCCTGCTGCATCACTTCAATCAGGTCGTAAAGCGCGTAGACCTTATTGATCTTGCCAGCTTCGATCCGGTAAAATTCGCCAAAGCGCAGGAAAGTTTGCTGGTTGTTTGGGGCTATGCCCAGCCATTCCCGCTCGAAGCGGCCGAACAAATAACCGCTGCTGGCGACCCAGCGCTCAGCTTCGCATGTGCCCCCCAACAAGATATCGATGCGACGGCGGAGGCCGGAAAAACTGGCAAACAAGGGCGCCCAAAATGTCTGCCAAAGCGCGTCGACGCCTGACTGCGTGTCGAAGGGAGCGCAGCCATGCCAGAGCACATCGTCCGTGAAGTAATCGCGCAGCGATGCGGGCGAAAGGCGGAAGCGCTCGACCTGAGACAAGAATTCATAAACAAGTCCTTTGTTCTTCGCCAGGGTTTGTTCTCCCATATTGATAGACCTTTCTCCATTTGGAATCCTGTACACCTGCAATTGCAGTCTAAATGACCTCTGAGCATGGACCGCGGAAGTTGCAATTGCCGCCGCAACATGTTAAGGTATTGCTCCTGTCGAAAACGTTTTCGAGTCGGACCGTTTTTGACAGACGCCGCGTCCGAATCGCGCTCTGCGAATCGTTCAGGCCATGGGCGAAGCGCAGGACCGTCGGATTCTCAATATAGCGGCAATATCGAAAGAACAGATGCAAAAGATAGTTTAGGTGAGCAAATGGCGGAAGACAAGCAGGCTTCAAAGAATTTGGATGTCAAGAATACTTGCGGCGAGGAGAAAGCGCGGATTACCTTGCCGAAGCTGGTTGACATTCAGTTTATGGACGAGGCGGACGGCGAACTGACGCAGCCAATGGAGGGCTACAACCCGCGCTACAAGAACATCGTCGATTATATCCTCGGCGTAACGCATGAGATTTGGGAAGAGCATGGCATCGGCAAGCTGTATGAGTATTACGCCAATACCGTGAAAATGCACACGGCGAGCGGATTGAAGTTTGGGCGGGAGGCGGTCATCGCGGCGACCATTGAATCGCAAGCCTCCTTCCCCGATCGGCGTCTGTTTGGCGAAGAAGTGATCTGGGGGGGCAACAATGTCGATGGGTTTTATACATCGCATCGGCTGCGGCACGAGGGAACCAATCGAGGCTGGACGCCATACGGTCCGCCAACGGGCAAACGTGTCAGTTATCGCGCCATCGCCGATTGTGTCTGCGTGCGAAATATGATGGTGGAAGAGTGGATCTCGCGCGATGAGTTAACGCTGATCATGCAGTTGGGCTTGGATCCGTTGCAGACCGCCAAAGAGATGGTGGCGAAGGAAAAGGACAGCGACCTGCAATTGCGGATCGCCGGCGATATCGACCACCGGGTCGGGCAGCTTCCGCCGGAACCCTGGCCCGAAGCGCAATCCGAGCAGTTTGATCCGGAAGACTTCATCGGTCGAATGATGCACGAGATTTGGAATTGGAAGCTGCTGAACAAAGCCCGCGAGTATTATCATGAGAACTTCGTCTTCGACGGTCCGTCGCAGCGCGCCTTCAAGGGCATCGGCGAATTTCAGACTTACGCGCTGTCGCTGCTCTCCCCATTCCCCGATCTTTCGATTCACCTCGATCACTTCTGCCATGTCGGGGATGCGCGAGCCGGTTATCGCGTGGCCACGCGCTGGTCGATGCGCGGGACGCACACGGGTTACGGCATATATGGCGAGCCGACGGGCAATCCGATCCGGCTGATGGGTTTCAGTCACCATGTGATCAAGGACGGCCGCATTGTAAACGAGTCGACCGTCTTTGACGAATTTGTCTTGCTCAAGCAGATCGTCGCTTGAGGCGGGTTTAGGAACCCCCGGCTGTTTTAGTAGACCCTCATGCCCATGAATGAGGCGCTTTGCTGTTTTGCGCCAGCGCGGCATTCCCGGGACTTTTTCGCCGGTTACGCGCCGAGCGGCTGCATACTTCGATTTGGTCATTAGTTAGATGGACGAGCGGTAATGGCGACTACGACGGATAAGTATTTCACATCCTCTTTTCAATATAGCCCCGTTGACCAAGCGCAAAACATCGCCAACAAAAGCCGCGTGATCGACATCATGCGCGCGCTGAGCGAAGCGCCGCTTGACGAGCTGCCAGAGCTCGCGCGGGACGGATACGAGCAAGACGTCTCGCTCAATGTGACGCACCCGATAAATGAACTGGAGGGCATTGCCGCGGGCCTGCGACAGTTGTGGCTGCCGCTGCGGCGATCTCTGCCGGATATGGAGCGGCGCGATCACTTTGTGGCGGGCGGGCGCTACCGCGATGCGGACTGGATCGCTTGTATGGGCCACTACATGGGCAGTTTTGAGCGCGATTTGCTGGGCATACCGGCAACGCGCGGCGTGGTCTGCCTGCGATATTGCGAGGGGCACGAACTGCGCGATGGCAAAATCGCGACCAGTTATATCTTCATCGACTTTCTGGATTTGATGCGGCAAGCCGGTTATGTCCCGATCGCGCCCAGCCTAGGCAGCGAAATGCGCTGGATGCCGCCGCGAACGCTCGATGGCGTCATCCTGAGCCCGCAAGACGAAGCCCGGTCGAAGAAGACGATCGAGACGATTCTCAAGATGCACGCCGCCCTGGGCTACTACAGTGGGGAGCCGCCGACCCGCGCCGTGCTCGACGAGATGGAACAGGTCAAGCACTGGCACAAGAATTTCATGTGGTATGGACCGTCGGGCATCGGCAGCACCCGCGGCTTGAAGGGATTTGAAGACTATCATCAGATTCCTTTTCTGGTGGCTTTTCCCGACCGAGGCGGATCTGAACAGGGGCATTTCATACGCATTGGCGACGGTTATTTTGCCGTGACCGGCGGCTGGGGTTATCTGCGGGCGACGCATACTGGCGGCGAGTTGTTTGGCGTGCCGCCGACGGGGGCGCCGCTCAAAATGCGCGTGATGGACTTTTATCGCTGCGACGACGAGACCATTGTGGAAAACTGGGTTCCTATTGATGTGCCGCATATTCTGCTGCAGATGGGACTTGATATCTTCGGGCGCATGCGGCATCAGTTCCGCCAGCACAAAGCCATTAGCGCCAGCGAATGGCTGGTCAATCCAGGAGGCTGAATCACCGCAGGCGCGGCTTTGCAGCTTGGCGAGCGCAAGACGGGAGTACAACAAGGCAAACATGTCGATTCACAACCGAAACAAGGAATTCATTGGCCGGCTGCGCGCCGCGCTTTACGATATTGACGCGAGCGAACTGCCGCGGCAATTGCGAGAGCTATTCGCCGCCGACTGCGAAGCGCATCTGGCGCACCCGCTTGAATCTCTGCATGGCGTCAACGCGCTCTATGAAGGCGCCTGGCTGCCGCTGTTGAATGCCGTGCCCGATCTGGAGCGGCGCGATTTCATCGTGATGGCCGGCGAGTCCCGGGGACAGAACTGGGTCGGTTGCGCCGGGCATTATATGGGCTTATTCGAGCGTCCCTGGCTGGATATCCCGCCGACCAAGCACTTGATGGCGATGCGCTATCACGAATTCTTTCGCATTGAGGACGAGCAGATCGTAGAGATGCAAGCGCTATGGGATATCCCACAGGTGATGATGGGAGCGGACGCCTGGCCGCTGGCGCCGAGCCTGGCAGTCGAGTGGATTGTGCCGGGTCCCGCCAGCAATGATGGTATCGTTACATCGCCTTACGACGAAGCGGGGTCCCAAGCCAGCCTCACATGGGTCAAGGATATGTTGGTCGCGCTGAAACGCAATGTCATCAGTGTGGAAGCGATGGAACTGAACAAGTATTGGCATCCCAAAATGATGTGGTATGGACCGGCGGGCATCGGCTCCATGCGACGGATATCGGGTTTCCGCCACTGGCACCAGATTCCCTTCTTGAAGGCGATGCCCGATCGCGACGCCTTTGTCGGCACGGGCATCATGTTTGGCGATGCCGAATATGTTGGCTTTACCGCTTGGCCCGGCATGACGATGACCATCAGCGGCGACGGCTGGCTGGGCATCGCGCCTAGCAATCAAGCGATCACCATGCGCAGCCTGGATTTCTGGCGCTGCGAAAATGGCCTGATCCGCGAGAATTGGGTCTTGGTCGATCTGCTGGATGTCTATCATCAGCTCGGCGTTGATGTTTTCGAGCGCATGCGGGAACTGACGGTCGCACGGCGCTCGGATATCACGGTCTGACTCAACTACCGAGGTTGCGCCTCCGCCGGCAAATCCGCGATCAGCGGATTGTTGCGGTCTCGATCCGACAAGTGCGGATCTTGAATGCCCCAGTCGATGCCGACCTGCGGATCGTCCCAGGCGATGCCGTACTCGTCTTTTCCGCCATCGTAATAGTTATTGACGATGTACATGAGCGTGCAGTCGCTCAGCGCGGCGAAACCATGTGCCACGCCTTGGGGGATGAAGATGCCAAGCGGCTTGGCTTCGCCGATGTCGATGGTCGCCGATGCCAGGTAGGTCGGCGAGGACCGGCGCAGATCCACCAAGCCCACGCGGATCGCGCCGCGCGCGCTGTACCAATAATCAACCTGCTTGAAGTGGTAATGCAAGCCGCGCAAGACGCCGGCTTTGCTGTCGCTGCGGTTGTTCTGCAAGCGATCCCAGTTGACGCCCGGGAACCACTCCACCCGGAAGGTCTCCATGAAGCGCCCGCGTTCATCACCGAAGGCCTTAAGGGCTACAGTCATGACGTCGCGGATGGGCTCGAAGGGCTGGGCGGGAGAAACTGTCACTTCATATCCTTTTCGCAGTGTCCGATTCGCATTGTAACCAGAAACGGTTGATCGCGCTTCAAGGTCCTATGCAGTGTTCACGACAATACTTTAGCCGCGAAGCGCAGCATCAATTCTTGATGTTCAATGCTTTGCTCGATGGCGCGGGAGCCGTGGCCCGCGTCGAACCAGTGAACGTCGATGGACTTGCCCAGGTCCTTCAGTTTTTGCTCGAAAACACGCATCTGACGCGCCGGGCAGCGCGTATCGTTGGCGCCTTGAATGACCAGCAGATCAGCTTTGAAGTTCCGCGCATAGGTGATCGGCGAGGACTTCTTGTGCGCTTCCGGCTTTTCCTCCGGCGTGCCCCCAAAGAGACTGCGCTGATAGCCGCGCAGGGTGCCGGCTTGATCTTCGTACATCAGGGTCCAGTCGGCGATGGCGACCATGGCCATGCCGCCCGCCCACAGTTCGGGGCGCTTACCCAGCGAGAGCAAGGTCAAGTACCCGCCGTAGGAAGCGCCGGTCTTGAGGATCGCGTCGGGATCGGCGACGCCCTTGTCGATCAGCCAGTCGACGCCGGCCGCGATGTCCTCAACTTCCAACTCGCCCAGATTCCCGTCGATGGCGTGCTGGAAGTCGTAGCCGAAGGTGGTTGACCCGCGGTAATTGGGGCTGAAAAAGGCGAAGCCATGATCAAGCCAGGATTGGGCTTCTGGCGACCAGGCATTGGCGCGCACGGCGGTAGGACCGCCATGGGTGTGTATGATGGTGGGGAAAGGACCTTCGCCGGGCGGCGTCGCCAGCCAGCCTTGAATCGGCGCGCCGTCGCCGGAGCGGTATGTGATCGAGCGCCAGGGCGCGCTCGCGGGCAAGTCCGATTTGAGATCAATTACATCGCGCAGGTAGTCGCCGGTCGCCCCGTCGATTTCTATCAGGCTCGACGGCTTGGCGGCGTCATTCCAATGCAAGTAGATATTGCCGTTCTCCGCGAAATAGCCGGCTGCGCCCCCCGAGCCAGGCGGCGCGTTCAAGGGAATCACACGGTCCTTCGCAATATCGTAAACAAATAGCGTATGCAGTGCCTGATGTACTTGGTGGAGCAGCAGGCGCGCGCCGTCGGGCGACCAGTCCCAGACAGTCACATCGCCCTGGAAGCGCTCAGAGTGGATATCAAGCCGTTGACCGCTGCGCGGATCCCAGATAAAGGGCCGGTGGAAGCCGCTCAGGTTGGAAGAGCCAGCGAAGCGCATATCCGCCGCCAGGGGCGAGAATCTCGCCGGTTGGATGCCGCTGCCGGCTCCATCCCAGAGTTCAGCGATGGGTTCGCCGCTGGCGACATCGTAGGCCGCCAGCGCCAATTCGGCGACGCCGGTTTTTTCGGTCGAGGCGATGATGGCGATTTCGGCATCGCGAGAAAGGAAAGGACCGGCAGACAGTGAAGTCGTGCGATAGCTGAAGATCGGCTCGCCGACCGGCGGATTATTATAGAGCAGAATCTGGAAGCCATCTTTCGCGGCGGCCGTGAAGCCAAGCGCATTGCCGCCCTCGCTCAAGCTGAAAAAATGCGAGGCGTAGGCGGGCAGATGCGGCGTGAGATCCTCCGGCGCGCCAGCGCTGAAAGGGATGCGAACATAATGACCGATTTCATCGCCGCCGCTGTCTTGCAGGTAATAGACGCTATCCCCGTCATTTGAGATATAACCGCTGACAACGCCAGCAGGCTCATCGGTCAACTGCCGCATGTCATTGCTTTCTATGTCCCAGGCATAAAGCTGGTAAACCCCGTCCTTGTTGCAGCAGACCAAGCCGCGTTCAGGATTATTCGCGGCGCGTTTGCTGTTGGCGATGCCGGGCGCGCGGTAACGTTTTTTCCAGGGCGCGTCATCGCTCAGGTTCAGTTCAATTGTCACAAGCAGGACCTTTCGGACTCTCGATAGTTTCGGCATCATCATAGACGGCGGACGCCGTCGGCACAAGACGAGCTATGCTTGGCGAACTACTTTTTGAATGGCGGAATGCCCTCAGCCCTAGACCAATGCGCCAATGTCGGGCATAATTCGGACAGATTCGGCGGTTTCGCGGCGTAGGAGGTCGATTATGGCGATGGTGGTGATGGCGATTATCATCATCTTGAATATCGTGCTGCTGCTGGCGGTGATGCGGGTCGGCACAATGGGCGAGCACCACGACGAAGTGTCGCCGGAGCAGTCGGGCGCCGTTCGCGCCTGGCGCGCGCGCCTTGGCATGAGCGACAGCGACGACCCCCAAGGCTCGGCCGCCGCGGATCAAGCCTAGCCGGGACTTTAGCCCGGCGCTGCCATGCGGATTGGCTTCATCAGTTCCGACCTCAGCAATCAAAACGGTTGGGCAACCTATAGCCTGGGGTTGATACGAGCTTTACGAGCCCGCGGCGTCGACGCGACAGTGGTCGCGTCTCGGAACAGCCCCGACGTTGAATTTGCCATCCATCGGCGCCTGCCAACGGTAACCCCACCGGAACGACATACCTTCTTAAAGTCAATGCGGCAAGTATTCGCCGTTCGGCGGCTGCTGCGCGATTGCGACATCATCCACTGCAGCGCCGAGCCACTGGCGATATTGGCGGCGGCTGTTGCGGGCCGCCGTCCGCTTTTCATCACAGCTCATGGCAGCTACCTCAATTTGCCGCGCATGCGGGGCTTTCCCGTGAATGCGCTCTACCGGCGAGCCTTCACCCGCGCGCACTTGATCTGCATCAGCAACTATACAGCGGAGGTGGCAAAATCATTGCTGCCGGGGGCGCGCGTTCACGTGATCCCCAACGGCGTAGACGTCAGCGGATTCGCCCATCCTCCGGCATTTCAGGCTGAAAAAAGAGCGCCGACAGTCATCGCCATCGGCGAGATCAAGCCGCGCAAGGGCACGCTGCAGTTGGTGGAAGCGGTCGCCCGCGTGCGCCAAGAGATTCCGGACCTACAGTGCCTGATCATGGGACCGCCGCAGTTCGGCAGCGTTTACACAACCGCCGTACAAGCGGCGATTGAAACCCATAAACTGGGGGAAAACGTGAAGATTATGGGTTTCGTCGATGAAGAAGTGAAACGCGCCTGGTTAGCGGCGGCGGACGTCCTGGCATTGCCCGCCATGAACGACGGACTTTTTTTCGAGGGATTTGGCCTTACGCTGTATGAAGCCGGCGCTTCGGGGACGGCGGTGGTGGGCACGGATGGCTGTGGCGTCGCTGATGCCATCGAACACGGCGTCACCGGTTTGATCGTCGCGCAAGACAATGTCGCTGATGAATTGCCAGGCGCCTTGCTGGAATTGCTGTCGGATCCGCGGAAAGCGGACCAGATGGGCGCCGCCGGCAGGGAACGGGCGCTGCGGCAGACCTGGGATCGGGTCGCCGGGCAGGTGCTGCGCTTGTACGACGGGGCTACTTGAATCGGATATCAGACATGTGGCGGTTGAGGCTGGCGCTCAGATCGGCTTCTTGCCGTCGGCATAGATGAAGAAGTTCGGCGTTGACAGCACTTCAATCTCGAAGCCGCTCTCGCGCAGAGTCCCCGTGAGTTTCGCCGGGTCGTAGTAAATCTTGACGATTTCGTATCGTCGACCGTCGCTTAGCACGCGCTGCTGCAGCTCGCCGCCCAGATCTTCCGTTTCCGTGCGGGAACTGGACAAGTCCACTTCTTGCGAATCGACGAAGAAGAGCCGACCGCCGGGCGCCAGGGCATCATAAACCGCGCCCAAGAAGGTCGAAAGCTTTTCCCCGGGCACGTGGGACAGCCAGAATCCAAAAAAGACCATATCGTATTGCCGCTGCGCCCGCCATGTGAACAAGTCGGTCCGGATATAGCTGACCTTGTCCGAACCCAACTTGGCTTTGTTGATGGCGATCATTTCCGGCGAGGCGTCGAGAGCCGTCACGTGATCGCCGATTTTGATCAGTTGCTCGGTCCAGATGCCAGTGCCGGGCGCCATTTCCAGAATTTGCTTTTGCCGCGGCGCGTTGAGCAATTGCTCGCGGACGATCTGCGCTTCGCTTTTCCATTGTCGCTTGAAAGCCGCGCCGCGATCGTAGCGTCCCTGCCGATAAAACCACTGGTCATATTCCGGCGCGCGAGCCGAGTAATAGTCGATCTGGTGCTGCAGCAGGTCGGTCATGTCTATTCCTGTCGTCGCGATTCAAATCTGGTTGGCTGGCACTAGAGGACCCCTGGGGGAGTCGCCATCGGGATCGTTGGCGACGGCGCCGGGCGGCGCGGGCACGGGTCCGCGCAGCAGCGGATCATCCGTGTCGCGCATCCAGCGATCCAAGCGGGCGCGCATATCGCCCAGAACGCCGGCGTAGTCCGGATCACCGATCAGGTTGTCTCGTTCCGTCGGATCGTAATAAGTATCGTAGAGTTGTTCCGCGGCGGGAGCGCGTCCGACAAATCCGTGGTCGAGGTAGTCGTCCTTGGTCAATCCGTCGTCGATATTGGGCAAAACGGGCGACTCGCGATTGTCATAACGGCGGATGTATTTGAAGCGATCGCTGCGAACGGCGCGCTTCGGTTCGTAGGTAGCGTGGTAGGACACTTCCGCGAAGACTTCGTCGCGGATGGATTCGGTTTCGCCGCGCAAGAGCGGCATCATGGATTGCCCTTGCAGCCAGGGCGGCGCCTCGATATCGAGCAGGTCGCAAAGCGTCGGGAAGATATCAACATGGCTGACCATGGCGTCGACGGTTTTTCCGCCGCTGAATGCGCCGGGTCCACGCATGATCAAAGCCACGCCTATGCCGGCATCGGTCAAACTGCATTTCATGCCCGGGAAGGCGATGCCGTGATCGGTGGTATAGATGACAAGCGTATCATCGCGCAGGTCCGCGTCGTCGAGCGCACGCATCACCTGCCCCACCTTGTCATCGAGAATCTTCGCCATAGCGATGTAATTGGCCATGTCTTGTCGAATGCGCGGCCTGTCGGGCAGGGGCAAAGGCGGCGACACATAAGCGGGATCAACATCGTGCTCGACCGGGAATTCGCGATGGTTTTCGAAAAACCCGACTGTCAAGAAGAAGGGCTGCGGCGGCGCTTCCTTGATGAAGTCGATGGCGCGCAGATGCGCCTCGGCATGGTCGGTCGTCAGGATCCGGTCGTAGCCGATGGCTTCGGCGCCGCGATGGAATTGCGCGTTGGTGAGATGCTGGATGCCCGCCAGCGCCGATGTATAGCCGGCGTTTTTCAAGCTGTGGATGATGTGCTGGCGGAAATCGCCCAGGACGAAGCCGCGGTTGGCCAGACCCAACATGCCGGCGCTGTGGGGCGATTGGCCCGTCAGCAGCGCCGCTCGGCTGGGCGAACAAGTGGGCGCTGCGCAATAGGCGCGGCGGAACAAGACGCCCTCCTCGGACAGACGCTGCAGATTGGGCGTCGGAATGCCGTAGCCGTATGGCTGCAAGTAGCGGCCGGTATCGTGTGAATGGATGTAGAGAATATTCGGATTGGTCATGGCGTCGCTCAGGCCGGCATCCAGTCTTCCTGGCCGCGGAAAGGCATATGCGTCGCGGGATCGAAGACCGGGCGTTCCGCGTAAATGTTGTCGTTTCCGGCATCCGGCTTGCCGCGCACGAGGATGGGGCGATCGCCTTCGCGTTTGATGCGGGTTGAGGTCGGGATGTAACGCAGCGTCAAGCCGATGCGCCAGGCATCGGAGGTATTGGCTTCCGAGCCGTGGATGATCTTGGGATTATGCACCGAGACATCGCCGGGCTGCAACTCGAGATCAACCACGCGCGAATCGTCAATTTGCGAAGGATGGATGCCGGACTCCAGCACATTTTTGCCATCTTTAACATCAATCATTTCCCTTCGGGAGAGCAGACGATTGTTTTGTGTGCCGGGCAGGACGCGCAGGCAGCCGTTCTCGCGGGTGGATGCGGTGGCGGCCAGCCAGATGGTCGTCACTTCCATCGGCTCCAGCGGCCAATAGCTGCCGTCTTGGTGCCAGAGGACTCTTTGGCCATGCCTGGGCGGTTTGGCGATATAATGCGCCGCCCACATGGCGACGTCCGAGCCGATAAACTGCTCGACGATGTCCACCAGCCGGTCGTCGCCCACGAGCCTGTGCATGAAAGGATCCCTCACCAGCATGTTATGGCCGAATTTCTCGGGGCGGACGCCGGGATTGCGTTCCGCCAGCCAGTGCACATGTTCGGCGGTTTCGTGGGCGAGATCGGCGTCAATGACGTTACGGACGATGACATAGCCTTTTTCGTCATATTCCTGTTGCAAGTGGGTAGTCATTTTGCGCCTCGTTTCTGCAGGGGACACGCTGGGATCCCAGGATAATTGTAGACGGAATGATGGAATGAATTGAGGGGAATGTCAAGCGTTTGCGCCCCCAGCCCCGTCCCCTCCACCATAAAGAGGAAAGGGGCGCGCCACAGGGCTTGCACTAGTCGATGTCGACTTCTTCTTTGGATTTGCGCGGGGGACGCTCCGCTTTGAGCTCAATCGTGATGCCGCCGAAGTAATGGGCGCAGATATTGTAGATGACGACCACGATGGCGGTTGAGACCGCGCCGGCGGCAGCAGCCCAGAGGGCGGTCGACGCCAAGACTTGTCCAATCAGTTCGGGCGGGATGATGACATCCAAGAATTTGAAGATGGCGTTTAGGACGAGCAGGATGATGATGGGCAGGACGGCGACGGCGGCCGCGATGAGGGCGGCGATCCTGACGGCGGAGACGAATCCGATGCGTTTGAGTGTGTAGGTCATGAAAAGAATTCTCTTACTCTATCGTATAGTGAAAATCGTGTTGCGGGACTTGCAGAAGTTGAATCTCCTGCATACGATTAAGAGCTAGCGTCGGCTCCATAGACGCGTCGAAGCGCGAGTCAACGCATGTGTGATCTTGCTTCAAACTGCGACACGGATTAGCCTTTAGCATCTAGATTTTCCACAAATTCCAACATCGACTTGCAAGCGTCATCTGAATTGATGTCCGCTCTCGCTTTGACCAGTTCCTGGCAAGCCCTTTTTACTGAGTCTTCCACAGTATCGTGATGCCACCACCATCCCCCTTTTACTGTGGATACTTTGTACACGGTGGGCCCTCCGCTGTTCAACGTAATAGATACAACGTTTGCACCGTCTGACACCTCAATCTTGCAAGTATCCGCGACGTCTACCTGGAAGGTTTGTCCCTGGTACTCGTACTTTGCCATTATGCGCGGCCTCCTACCCGCCAGCAAATCGCAATCACTTCTTCAAAGCGACTAAGTCTTGTCATTCGGCGTCGGCACGATTGCTATTGTTGTTTTTCGGCGGATTTGCAGAACTGGAAGAAGTCGTCTTGGAATCGCTGTTGCGTTTCGCGTTGACCGCCTGCTGGCTGAGCAAATGGCGCGTTGGATCTGCATGCCAAGTTATCGGCACAATTTTGCTGTATCCAGATACCTCTATGATACGTTCAGGCTCGCTCATTGTCGCTCTCTTTCTGTACTATCATGAAACGAAATGATCCAAACTGTTGATAGGGCATTCCGCCGTAAAAATAAGTAACCGTAAACGTGTAAAATCCATCAACAGTGTACCACAGATGAGTGAGAGGAATTCCTGCGATATGAATTTTGGGTATGTCTTCTTGGAATTCGAGTTCGACTAAATCTCTATACAACGTGATACCGCGAGGGTCTACAAACGTGAAATACAGATGTTCACAGTATTCATCCATGTACCACGCAGTCAGAAGTTGCAACTGTGACGGCAAGCGTATTGTCCATTTGTCGCCGTCAAAGGAGTGCCCACCGCTTGGTGAAAGATTCTCGATAATCCAATTAGTGACCGGTGTGTCAATCCATTCTGCCATGCCGGCATCATGAGTAGTGTGCACGCCCCACGTTGCCAAAGACCATAGATGCAACACTGTCCTGTCTCCTTAAGAGCATCGCGCGGCTCATGTTTCACCAAATCAACGTTTGAGTTATATGTCTATTTTAGATGGCGCACTAACATATCACTGCGCCGAGGAACTGTCAAATACAGGCTTGCTGGTGTTGGCAATCTCTCTATTGAAAGACAAGCGAATGGTCACCAAAATATCAATCAAATCTGTTCTTGCCTAGCGATTGCGACTGAAATCAACCCAATATCTGACCCACCCGATCGAGATTCCCGACGCTGTAATATTTGGCGTCGGGATGATGCGCGAAGAGGGCGGCGGTGCTTTGCTCGGGCACCCACTGCCAGGACTCGGTCAGCGACAGACCCAGTTCGCTTTCCAGTTGCGGCAGGAGTCTTAGCACAATGCCGTGATCGCTCAGTTCCGGGCAAGCGGGATAACCCCAGCTGTAGCGCTTGCCCTGCCCTTCCGCGATGCCTAGCTGACCCTGAACGATCTTGGTCAGGTAATTGGCGGTCGCTTCCGCCGCTTGCACCGCCAAGCCGTGGAAGAAATAAGCTTCGCTGTATTCGTCCGCGCCTTGCAGGCGCTCGAACTCTTCAGTAGCGACTTCGCCAACGGTGACTGTCTGCAAGACCATGACATCGGTTTTGCCGCTGTCTATTGACGCGAAATAGTCGCTGATGCAGAGGAATTCGCTGTCGGGCTGGCGCGGGAAACTGAAGCGAGCGGCTTCGATCTTTTCGCCATTTTCAGCGAAAGCATTGGCGTCAAAGACGATCAGGTCGTCGCCATCGCTGTTGGCGGGCAGGTAAGCGTAGACCGCCTGCGGCTTGAGCGTGCCGCGTTTATGCGCGTCCTTGGACATGCGCAGCAGGCGCGCTTCGAAATCCGCTTCGAGTTGCTCCCATTCAGCGCCCCGGGTGTTCTTTGCGCCCCAGGACAGGCGGAAGAGTTCCGGCTTGTGCAGGTGCTGCAAGACGATTTGCAGCGGCATATC
>DAOULD010000185.1:0-3018 GCA_034420635.1 Anaerolineae bacterium
GCGTCGCGGCCAATGACGGCGATCTTGTCCACCAGCGCGCGCTCGACGCGGGCGCCCGTCTCGATATAAGCGTCATTCAGAATGACGGACTCGCGGATGACGGCACCGGGCCCGACGAAGACGCCGGGCGAAAGGATTGACCTCTCGATGAGAGCGCCGGCGCCTATAACTGAGCCATCGGTAATCATGCTGTCGACGATGTTGGCGTCGGCGCCGATGCGCACTGGCGGCCGTTCTTCACTGCGCGTATGAATCACCCATGTGCGGTCGTTAAGATTCAGCGACGGCGGGCTCGAAAGCAAGTCCATATGCGCTTCCCAATAGGCGTCCACCGTGCCGACATCTATCCAGTAGCCACCATAAGGATAAGCAAAGATATTCATCCGGTCGGCGACCATTTTCGGCAGGATGTCCTTGCCGAAATCATTGGTGGAATCACGATCGTCCTGGTCCTCCCGCAGCACCCGTTCGAGCACATCGTAATCAAAAACGTAAACGCCCATATTCGCCAGATTTCCGGGCGGCGTCGCCGGTTTCTCGATGAACCTGGTGACGCGAAAATCGCGGTCCGTATCGACGATGCCGAAGCGGCTCGCCTCATCCAGCGGTACGCGAATCGTGCAGACGGTGGCGGCCGCGCCCTTATCGCGATGATATTGCACCAGCATGTCGTAATCCATCTCGTAGATGTGATCGCCCGATAAGACCAGCACATACTCGGGCCGCCCCTGCCGCACAAAATTGAGATTCTGCGCGACGGCATCAGCTGTGCCAGCGTACCAGCCGGTATCGAAGCTGCCCTGATAAGGCTGGAGCATGCGCACGCCGCCGGTGAAAGACCGATCGAGATCCCATGGGCGCCCCTTGCCAATATGATCGTTCAGGCTGTGCGGCCGGTATTGCGTAAGAACCAGCACATCAAAGACATTGGAGTTGACGCAATTGCTCAACGCGAAATCAATGATTCGATATTTGCCGCCGAAGGGCACAGCCGGTTTGGAGCGCTTGATCGTCAATACGCCTAGCCGCGTGCCTTTGCCGCCCGCCAGGATGACCGCCTTTATTTTCACCGTCCGCTCCTGTCCCTACCGCGCGAATTCAATCTGAATCTGTGTTCAAGTGCCGGGCGTCCGCCTTGGCGCAAGCCCGCTCATACAACTCAACATACTTTGTCGCGCTCCTGGACCAACTGAAGTCCGATCTCATTCCGCGCTGCTGCATCCTCCGCCAGGCATCGGGTCGGCTCGCATAGACATCAAGCGCCCAATCCAGAGTGCCTTCCACCGCCCCAGGCTCTTGCCAGTGGAAGACGAATCCAGTTCCAGTATCCGCATCCCCATTGTCGTAGTTGACAACAGTATCCGCCAGCCCGCCGGTTTCGCGTACCAGCGGCAGCGCGCCATAGCGCATCGCCATCATCTGGCCCATGCCGCAAGGTTCAAAATGACTCGGCATCAAAAAGATATCACAGCCGGCATAGATTTGCTGCGCCAAGGCGCCATCGAACTGCAGAAAGACCCTGGCTTTGTCTCCAAAATCTTGATCGAGCTGCCAAAATGCCTGCTCCAGATGCGCTTCGCCGGTACCCAGGACAACCAATTGCGCATCGCGCCGCGCCAGAATATTTCGTAAAGCCGGCAGGGCCAGATCGAATCCCTTCTGCGCGGCCAACCTGCTGACGATGCCGACCAGGGGAACATCCGAACGCAAGGGCAAACGAGCAAAAGACTGCAAATGTCGCTTGTTGATCGGGCGTAATTCGGCGGCGTTTGCCGCGTCAAACTTTGCCACCAGGCACTCATCAATCGCGGGATCCCATTTGTCCACATCCAGTCCATTGAGGATGCCGCGCAAATCTGCGGCGCGCTTTTCGATCAAAGGCGCAAGTTCATAACCGGCGTAGGCATACTGTATCTCCACGGCATAGCGCGTGCTGACCGTCGAAACCATATCGCTGTAGGCGATGCCGATGGCAAGCAGGTTGTCGGTCAATCCGTATTCTGACAAATCCGGATGGTGGCGGCCATGAATCCCCGCCTGCCACAGAAAACCACCCGCGTCTTTGCCTTGATAGGCGATATTGTGAATGCTGATCGCCGTCGCCAGCGCGCGCCAACCTTCGCCGCCATGTTCGCGGATTAGAAAGGGCAGCAGGCTCGTATGCCAGTCGTTGACATGCAGAACATCCGGCGACCAGCCGCCACGCCCCTCCAAATGCGCCAGCGTAGCCATCAGCGCCTGATTGAGATAGATGAAGCGCTCCATATCCCAATCCCAATGGCTATAGACTTCGCCCTCCAATCCAAAATACGGCGGCGACTGCAGCAGATAAAACCCTATGCCATCGTAAAGGCAATGAAAGAGTTTGACCTCGTTGACGCCCATGCGATGGTGGAAGTCAAAACTGAGCAGTGGCTCGATTCCATATTCGTGGTGGTCGATGAAACCGTAACCGGGAATGATGACCCGCGCGTCCACACCGTTTCGACGCAGAGCTTGTGGCAAGGAGCCAAGAACATCCGCCAAGCCGCCAACCTTGGCAAAAGGATCCGCCTCTGCGCTCGCCAACAAGACTTTAATCAAACGGCATCGATCCTGATTGAGGACGATTGAAGCGCGATTGTAGCCCAACATCCGCGCTTTACAAGCAATCACTTGTATTGCCTGATTGCCAGCCTAGTACGCCTGTGCTAGGATTCCTCTGTTGAATCTCGACAGAAAAGGCAAGCCAAGGATCGAACAGCCCAGATCATCACGGCGCAAGAATATACTTCCTCAAATCGGTTTCCTCGCTCTGACCTTCTTGGCTGCCGCCTGCGGAACATATGTCGCGCTGCAGCTGTTTGGAGACGCGTCAGAGCAGTCGGATGTTCCCGAGATCATAACCGTCGAGATCATCATAACCGCTACACCTTTGCCGCCGAAATTGGTAACAGCCCTGCCCACGGGCGCGCAACGCCCGCAGGTGGATCTGCCCCTCAGCCTCGCCGAAGAAGCGGCAACTGAAGCCGCGGCGAC
>DAOULD010000186.1:0-5659 GCA_034420635.1 Anaerolineae bacterium
ATCTTCATAGTTGTCCTCTAATTGTTCACTGTGATTGAGGCTAGCACAAGTGTTCTGTGAAAAGGCGACTAAATGGTCGCGTTTTTACATATTTCTAATGGAGATTTTCGGGGGGATTCACCACAGAGGCACAGAGAGCACAGAGAGATTTTAAGCACCGAGGGTCGCGTAGGGCGCGTAGGGCGCGTAGACACTGACCGTCAAGACACGAAGGACACAAAGGTTTATTTGCCAAAGAGGCACAGAAGTAAGCGCAAGTAAGTCGTGCGAATAATTTGATGAAATATAGAAAACTACAAAATAATCGAATCCCGTAGGGGCGACCAATCATGTCGGCCGAAACCGCGCCATCGCATCGACGGGCGACATGATATGCCGCCCCTACACGCGGCTTATTTTTGCATGACTTACTTGCGCTTACTTCTGCGCCTCTGTGGTGAGTTTTCCTGTTTCAACCGTCTTCGATAGGCTGCCTCGACAAGATTCAGCTATCGTAAGCGATGAGGGGCACGGCGCTGCACTTGCCGCCGGTGACGGTGGCGTCAATGCGGATCCAGACATGATCCGCCAGCTTCCACCAAAGCAAGTCGTCGACGCCGATGGCGCGAGCCATGGGATCGGCGCTTTCACGATGCCCCATGACGGCGATGACAGGCGCTTCCGGATCCGGATGGGAGCGGATGTTGGCGCCGAAGGTGCCAGCCGTGATCTTGCACGGCGCTTCAAGGGACATGCCTTCCAGGGGACTCTGACCGTCGCTGGGGCGCTTGTCTATGATCGTGTAGGGATCCAGACCGACGCGCGTGGGATAGGGCAGCGCGGCGATCGGCAAGTTGAGCATGCTCTGGTAGTCATAGGCGCTGGGCGCCGCGGGGATCTCCGCGTAAATGGGACTGCCGTCTTCGGCGAGGCGCAGCGGGACTCGTGTATAGAAGCCGCTTTTCACGACGACCCTCGCCTCCGGGACGATGATGGAGGCCTCCCCGTCCAGGACGTAGATCGACATGCCGGCGTCGATCTGCGCTTGCAGGAAGACGGCGCCATTGAGGCGAATATCAAGTCCATTGAGCCAAAACTGGCGCGGCGGCTGGAATTGATTCGACTGCAAAAGAAGGCCGCTGTCGGCGGCCTCCGCGCAGGGCGCGTCGTCTATGCCGCTGCGGAAGTCGAAGGCTTGCCAGGGGGACCAGAGCGGGGCGCCCGCGTTGTCGTGCGGCGCGCTTTGCAGCAGGTTGATATCGCCCGCGGCCAGTTCTCGGCTGATCCAACCGATTTCTTCCGGACCGGCGTAGGCTTGAATCCAGGTGCCGTCTTCATTGAGTCTGACCGCTTTGAGAGCTGTGCGGTGGGCCAGCGTTCTGATGATCTGCGCGTCGGTATTGGGTTCGGCGCGCAGGTTGGCGCCCTGGGTGGCCGCTACCGCGATGTCCAGCAAGGGCGCGGGTATCGACGCCGGAGGCGGGGGGAAGAGCGCGACATCGCCAAAGGCGAGCAAGGCGGCAGTCTGGGCTTCCAAGCCGTCGGGCGGATAAGCCGCGAACAGGATGCGAGCCGTTCCCCAGGTCTTGTCCTCGCTGCTGGCGCTAAACCAGTCGACGCTGTTCGACGCGGCTTGGTCGCCGGGCTGCGAGAATTCTGCAGTTGCGACATCAGGCAACCATGCCAGCGAGACAGTGGGATGGCCAAAGCAGATTGAGTTAATCTCCTGTTCGGCGCAGGCGCTGGAGACGCTCCCGATCGCCCGATCTTGCAAAGCCGGGCAAGCGCGATCCTGCGCGCTGGCGAGTGTGGAAAATAAAGCCAGAATTGAGCTAACGAGAAGTAGTCTCATCTGTATGACGCCTCATCACATGAGGGCAATTGCAATGGCACAAATTTATATCCGTTCATATAACTCCAGCAGCACGCCGCAAGCGCTTGCGGGATGAACAAAGGCGTAGCGCCTGCCGTCGCGTTCGCGGGCGACCTCGTTGATCAATTCAACGCCGCTGGCGCGCAAGGCTTGCAGCTTGCAATCGAGATCCGGCACTTCCAGGCAGAAATGGTGCAAGCCCGGTCCGCGCTTGGCAAGGTACCTCGCGACGCCGCTATCGTCCGTGGTCGGCTGAATCAATTCGAGCTGGCAATCGCCCAGCTTGAGAAAGGCGACATCAACCCCTTCGTCGCCGATGGATTGCCTCGCCCCGGCTCGCGCCAGCCCAAGTACATCGCGCCAGAAACTCAGCGCGTCATCGAGGTTGTCTACCACCACTGCCAGGTGATTCAAGCTGATATCGGACATGCAATGCGCCATTCCATGGGTAGCGTATTTCTTTTCGGTTGAGTTCAAATGAGTTAAATTCAGTTTCACCACAAAGACGCGAAGAACACAAAGAAAAGGCGTATTTGCACACGATTCTCGGCGCCCTCGGTGTTCTCGGTGGTTAAGGTTTTTGTTTCAACCGATAAGGATACGCTGCCCTTCCATGAGACGGGTGATGCTCGTCCATTGAATGTTATAATAACAAGCGCGGACTGCAAATCAAATACATGACGAATGTGGAGGAAGATGCAGATGGTTCTAGCCGAACAGGCGCGCCCCTTGAGCCTGACGATGAGCGAAGAACACGAGATGCTGCTGGCGGCGGTGAGAGATTTTGCCCGGCGCGAAATCGCGCCCATCGCCGCCGAGTTCGATGAATCGGGCCAGTTTCCGCTGGAGACGGTGCGCAAGATGGGCGAAATGGGATTGATGGGCATTGAGGTTCCCGAGCAATACGGCGGCGCCGGCATGGACACGCTGGCGCATGCCCTGACCATGATTGAAATCGCCAAAGCGGATGCCAGCCATAGCACGATCATGAGCGTGCATAATTCGCTCTATTGTTATCCCATCCAGGTCTTCGGGACAGAGCGGCAAAAGCGGGAGTGGATCACGCCGGTGGCCAGCGGCGAGCAGATCGGCGCTTACAGCTTGACCGAGCCCATGTCGGGCAGCGACGCCGGCAATATGGCCAGCCGAGCCGCCCTCAACGACGCGGGTTCGCACTATATTATCAACGGGCGCAAGAGCTGGGTCACCAGCGGACCGGTGGCCGATCGTCTGATCTTGTTCACCATGACCGCCGCCGAAGCCAAACATCGCGGCATCACCGCCTTTCTCATTGATACCAGCCTGCCGGGCTTCAGCCGCGGCAAGGTCGAGCCCAAGCTGGGCATCCGCGCCAGCGCCACCAGCGAGATCATCTTCGAGGATTACGCCTGTCCGGTCGAGAATGTGCTGGGAGAAGTGGGACAAGGCTTCAAGATCGCGATGACGGTTTTGGACGCGGGGCGGATCGGCATCGCGGCGCAAGCGCTGGGCATTGCCGAGGCGGCTTATGAAGCCGCGCTGGAATATGCCCGGGAGCGCCAAGCCTTTGGCGCGCCCATCGGCAGCTTTCAAATGATCCAGCAGAAGATCGCCGATATGAAAACGCGCATTGAAGCGAGCCGCGCCCTGCTCTACCAAGCCATCCTCGCCAAGCAGCGGGCAGTGGCCAGCGGCGCGCGCTATACCAGCGAGGCGAGCATGGCAAAGCTGTTTTGCAGCGAAACCGCAGCCTATGTGACCGACGAGGCGCTGCAAATCCACGGTGGCATGGGCTACAGCAAAGAGCTGCCGGTGGAGCGCTATTACCGCGACGCGCGCATCACTCGGATTTACGAAGGCACAAGCGAGATCCAACGCATGGTTATCGCGCGCGAGGAATTGGGCTTGAGATGAAGGTTGAGGCGAAGCTTAAGACGAAGGTTGAGACGATGAAAGCAGCGACATTAAAAGCGCACGGAGGTCCGGAGGTCGTCGAATATCGTGAAGATCTGCCCATTCCCGAACCGGGACCTGGCGAAGTTCGCGTCAACATCAAAGCGGCGGCGCTCAATCGGCTGGATTTATGGGTACGCGCGGGCTGGAAGGGGCTGGCGCTCGACTTCCCGCATGTGATCTGCTCGGATGGCGCCGGACTGGTCGATGCCCTGGGCGACGGCGTAAACCAGTTCGCCGTCGGCGACCGCGTCTGCGTTGATCCCACCATCGTAGCGCCGGGCGATCCGGCTTTGCACAGTGGACTGGAAAACCAGTCGCGCATCGCCATTCTCGGCGAGCATCACAGCGGCGCGGCGGCGGAATATGTGGTTTTGCCGCAGCGCAATTTGCTGCGCATGCCGGATGAATTTGATTTCGGCGAGGCGGCGGCGGCGGGCTTGGTCGGCGTGACCGCCTGGCATTCCTTGATCACGCGCGGCGGGCTTCAGGTCGGCGAGTCCGTGTTGATTGTGGGCGCCGGCGGCGGCGTCAACAGCATCAGCATTCAGATTGCCAAGCTGGCTGGGGCGACGGTCTATGTCGTCGGCAGCAATGCCGAAAAATGCCGCCAAGCCGAAGCGCTGGGCGCTGACGCGACGATCAATCGCGAAGAAGAAGCGCAGTGGTCGCGGGCGGTCTACAAACTGACAAATCGGCGCGGCGTCGATGTGGTGGTGGACAACGTGGGCGCGGCGACCTTGAGCCAGAGCATGCGCGCCTGTCGCATCGGCGGGCGGATTCTGGTCGTCGGCGGCACGAGCGGCTATGGCTTCGAGATGAATGTAGCCCAGCTTTTCGCACGGCAGATCGCCATCATCGGCAGCACCATGGGTCCCCATCGCGATTATATGGCTGTCATGGATCAAGTCTTTGCGGGCAGGCTGCAAGCGGTGATCGGCGCGCGCCTGCCCTTGAGCGAGGCGCGTCAGGCGCAAGAACTGTTGGAGCAGAATGCGGTCTTTGGCAAAGTTGTGCTGGAACTTTGAGTTTATCCCCGTCCTCCAGGGAAAGCCCTGCGAAATTCACCACAGAGGCGCAGAGCGCGCAGAGAAAAAACATTTGATCGAAAACTCTGTGTCCTCTGCGCCGGCGGTCAGTGTCTACGCGACCTCTGTGGTGAATATAAAAATTTGAAGCGATTAGGCATTTTCAGCACGATGGCATTTGACGGCTCTGTAATCTATCAAGTGGCGGACGACCTGGGCTTTGACAATCTCCACCGGGTCGCGCGGCGGGCTGGCGTCATGAGCGTCTTGCAGGTCACAGCCTATTACTTCGGTCGGCGCGTCCGTCACTCGGTCGCGCGGGTGATCGAATATCAACTGGGCGAGGTCGAGTTGCTGCTGGTTTACGAAGGATTCAATCGGCACAAGCCGCTGCGGCTCAGCCTGCCAAAAGAACGGCTGGAGAAGCTGCTTCGGGCGCTGCGCCAAGCGAAATTCGATACGCTGAGCGATCAAGACGGATTGTCCTTCACCGATCGCAGCCTCTGGCTGATTCAACGCGCGGCGGGCGCCTACAGCCACGGCGTCATCGTGGCGCCGGACACGCCGCAACTGCCCTGGTCGGCGGTCGTCAACGCGATCGACGATTACCTGCCCGGCGCCATCCGCGAAGTGCCATTGAGGAACTGAAATAAGTGCAAGTAAGTTATGCGAATAGTTGATGAAATATAGAAAACTGCAAAACAATCGAAAACTGTAGGGCTTGTCCGGTACTGCATAGCGCTAGCGCGTTTTTTCTACCCCATCCCCCGGCCCCTTCCCCGTAGCAACGGAGAAGGGGAGCTAACATAGCGCGACTTCGCTTGAAAACAGCAGTTATCGACACTTA